>NZ_JAJHVY010000016.1:0-147435 GCF_020861455.1 Bacillus sp. AF23 | reverse complement strand
CGTTTTCAAACTTGAAGGTGTTTTTTATTTGTCTCATCTTATGGGGTCAGTCCCAAAGGCGGGGCTTTTTTTGTTATCGTAAACGCCATTCTTCGTATTGGGACATTTCTTTTTTGACCAGCGTCCAAATCAAACCGAGAACGGCAGCATCGTCAAGAATTCCTAAACCGAGCACGAAGTCCGGAATCATATCAATCGGCATGATGATATAAAAGACAGCAGCTGTCAGAAGCAACAGTGTTTTAATCTGTGAACGGGGATAGTCACCATTTCGCCAATCGCGAAGCATTTGACAAAAGATCGTGATATGATTGATTAATTTTTTGCGGGTTTTCCTTTTCAGAATAGCTTTTCCGCCTGCCGCACCGAGCATTATCGCTTTTTTTTTCTTCATTTAGCATTCCTCCTGCCTGCCGGTGTGTTTAAGATGGTCTTCGTCTGGGTATTGTTCTTCTAATCCTATCAATATATCTATTATAAATGAAAAATTAAGTTATTTAATAAAAATATGTTTACAAATAAAGTATAATCTGTAATAATGCACAATAACCCAATCAAACTTGTTTCCTATTTCTTAGCGGCGAGGGGTGAATTGAATGGGCTGTTCTTCTGAACAAGAAAGATTGCTGGTGTCTATTGATGAAAAAAGAAAGTTAATGATAGACGCCGCTAGTAAGCAGGGATTTACAGGGCATGACACAATCAGGCACAGTCAGGAGCTGGATTCTTTAATGAACGAATACCACCAGCTCATGCAAGAAAACGAACATTCCAAAGGAATTCAAGGCCTTGTGAAGAAATTAGGCTTGTGGCCCCGAAGAGACGTCATGCCTGCATATGATGCACATAAATAGCGGCGCTATCTGATGCATATATAAAGAGAGAGCTTTTCAGAAGCGCTCTTTTTTTCTGGGAAAATTTCATACGAAAGAGGGAACTGATGAAAGAACTGGCGGTAGTCATTACTGAAATGATAAACCAATTTCACGATGCTTTTATTTCGATATGCGGGATGCTTGGCATTCAATTAACCGACAAAGAAATGCATTTTTGGGTAATTGGAATATTTGGCATCTTCTTTTTCGCTGTCACTCACGCTGTATTTACATGGCTTTCTAAATGGAGCTTGACGGCTTTGTCCTTTATCTATACCGTAACGATCATCATTGTTATCGTATTTGCAATTGAGATTCAGCAAAAAGTGACCGGACGGGGAAATATGGAATTTTTAGATGCAACGGAAGGGTTAAAAGGCTTTTTGGTGTTCTTTTTCATCTTTTTGCTTTTGAAAATGCTTTTGCGTTTGATCCGATTCTTCTTTTCAGGAGGAGCAGTAAGCAAGGAGAATGAAAATACCCGTTCACGTAAATAAATAAGCCCTCCTGAGACTGTCAGGGGGCTAGGAAGATGAGACGGGGAGGGTAATGGTAACCTCGGTTCCTCTTCGTACTTCACTTTCTATATGAATGGAACCTCCGTACATCAGCACGATCCGTTTACATACGACAAGCCCGAGGCCGGTTCCTTTTTCTTTAGAAGTGACAAATGGAAGAAAGATATGATCCAGCATTTCCTGTGATATCCCTTCACCGTTATCCATCACTTTTATAATGGCCTTTTTATCAACTGCTCCTAAGGAAATTGTGAGTTTGCCGCCTTCCGGCATAGACTCAAGGCCATTTTTCGCAACATTCAAAATGACTTGTTTAATATGATCTTTTGTACATTTTACTTTTAGAGGTTTATCAGTTAAAAATTTTAACTCTACTTCCACATTATATAAATTTCCTTCAGAATAGATGATCGGCATAATTTCTCCGATAATATCCTGAAGCGAGTTAAGCTCCCATTTCTCAGCTGTCGGTTTTCCGAGAACTAAAAACTCACTCACAATTTGGTTGATACGTTTAATCTCCTGTTCGATAATTGAAAAATACAGCTGGTCTTCTTCACCTTTATATTTCTTTTGCAGCAGCTGAATAAAACCGCTGATGCCGGTAAGCGGATTGCGGATTTCGTGAGCCGTGCTGGCAGCAAGCGTTCCGATCAGCTCTAATTTTTGCTGCTCATTTTCCGTGCGCTCCAGCTGGGTCCGCCGCTTCAGCAAATAATAAAGTACAAGAATAAAAAGAATATTCAGCAAGACTATAATACAGGAAAGAGGAAGCACAAGGCTTTTACTCAGCTCCTCTATTGTCACAGGATTCGGATATACTTTCATATTCCAGCTGATATCATCAAGATAACCGCTGACAGGTTTTTGATCTCTTGCGTGAGAAGCCTGTCCGCTTGAGAAAATCATTTTGTTATTTTCGTTCACAACCTCAATATAGACATCAGGGCTCAGCAAGTTAATCAGGTTTTGCAGATAGTCAATTTGTATAGCTGCCACAAGATAATCTGTGACATTTTTCTTTTCATCCAGCACGGGAACACAAATTGTAAAAATCGGCTGGCCTGTGATCCTGCTTGAATAGCTGTCTGTAATGACAGTCTTTTTTGTTTTTTTCGCTTTTGTAAAAAAGGATCTGTCGGCCAGATTGACTTTAGTTTTTAATTCTGTTGCGCTGGCAGTGACATCTCCTTTGGCATTGAGAAAATAGAGCCCGGAAAACCTTGGTTCGGAATCAAATGTTTTTTCCAAAACAGTTTTCATTTTATTCATATCTATCGGTCTGTCGATAGCGATAGACAAGGACGTCATTCTCGCTTTTGTTTCTCCGATTAAATAATTTATTTTGTTGCGGTGAAGGTTCAGCATAACACTGGCTTCTTGCTTATGTTCTGCAGCTATTGTTTCTTTTTCCTTTTCATAGACGAAAAAGCTTATGACGAGTGCCGGAATCACTACTAGTGCAATATAAAGCTTAATTCTCCCGCAGGCGCCTTTTAGTATTTTCAATTTGCATCGCTCCAACATACACCTGATTAGAGGTATTATATCATTGTTTCTTCTTGTTTAATAAGAAAAAATAACCAAAATAATTAAGAAAAATATGTTGTTCACATGAATAATAAAAAAGAAGAGAAATATTGGAAAGATTTTTATTGACATTTCGGTATTTGTTTATTAATGTTTCTCTGTAACGGTTTCTAAAAGGATGATTGAGACATGACAGAAAAATCACTGAAGTTATTTATCGTGCTGTCGCGCGCGTATCGGTCTATTAATGATCATATGAATAAGCATATTCATAAGCATGGACTGAATCCTACTGAATTTGCTGTGCTGGAGCTGTTATATCATAAAGGTGATCAGCCGCTGCAGCAGATAGGGGATAAAATACTCTTGGCCAGCGGGAGCATCACCTACGTCGTAGATAAGCTTGAGCAAAAAGAGCTCCTTATTCGGAAAGCGTCGCCTACAGACAGACGAGTAACATTTGCACAAATTACCGAAAAAGGCATCAGTCTTTTGGATGATATTTTCCCTGATCATGCAGCTGAAATTGATGAAATGATCAGCGTATTAAGCGAAGAAGAAGTTGAAATGTGCACTGAAATGTTAAAAAGAGTAGGATTAAACGCAAAACAGTTTCATAATAAGTAAAAAAAGGAAGCCTTGTGATAGATCAGGCTTCCTTTTTTACTATTTTTCATTTGTTTCCGCTGCGCCTCTTGGCAAGATGAGAACTTCAACCCGCCTGTTTTTGCTTCGGCCTTCCGCAGTTTTGTTGGAGGCCACCGGTTTATACTCACCATAGCCTTTGGCACTGAACACTTTGGCATCAAGCTTAGGGTTCTCAATCAGAAGCCCCATGAAGTTTACGGCTCTCATCACACTTAAATGCCAGTTTGACTGAAATTCTGAATTTCTAATCGGCATATTGTCTGTATGTCCGCTGATAATGATGTTTCTCGGCGGATTAATCACGAGAAGGTTTGAAATCTCTTTTGCAAGGGGAATGTCTTCCTGGCGGATGGTCGCTTTTCCTGAATCAAAGAAGATGCTGTCTTTAATCGTGATCAGCAGGCCTTCCTTAGTCATCTTTGTTTCCAGCTGATGCTCCAGCTTTTTATTTTTAATGAACTTTTCAACCTGGCTCTGCACGTTTTTAAGTTCTTCTTGATCAGCTGCTTTTTCCTTTTCTTTCTTGTTTTCCTTTTTCTCTTCTTTTTCCTTTTCCACTTCGTCGATTCCGTCTGACTCATCTTTAGGAGGGGTGACGCTGGAATAATCCAATACGCCGGTCCCGCCTGTAAAGACTTCATTAAATGATTTTGAAAGCATTTGAAATTTAGCTGCGTCAATTGAGCTGCTCGCGTACAGCACAATAAACAATGCTAGGAGAAGGGTAAGGATATCGGCGTAAGGAACCAGCCATGATTCATCAACGTGCTCGTCCTCATGCTTCTTCTTCTTTTTTCTCGCCATTTTGCGCCTCTCCTTCTCGTTCTGCAAATTTCAAACGATCCTTCGCAGGAAGGTACATTAAAAGTTTCTGCTCGATCACTTTCGGTGCCTGTCCTTCTAATACGGACAGGACGCCTTCAATCATAATTTCACGGAGCTTGACTTCCTGTTTTGACTTGCGTTTTAATTTGTTTGCAAAAGGATGCCATAATACATATCCCGTAAAGATACCGAGAAGGGTGGCTACAAAGGCTGCACTGATGGCGTGACCAAGCTCATCTGTATTGTCCATATGAGAAAGTGCGGCGATCAGTCCGATAACAGCACCGAGCACCCCGAGTGTCGGCGCGTAAGTTCCCGCCTGTGTAAAAATAGCGGCTCCGGCCTGGTGTCTTTCCTCCATCGCTTCAACTTCTTCAGTCATGATATCTCTGATAAATTCTGCGCTTTGCCCATCAACAGCCATGCTGAGACCGTTTTTCAGAAACGCGTCATCTACATTTTCAATACTTGCTTCCAAAGCCAGAAGACCTTCACGGCGTGCAAGCTGAGCCCATTCAGAGAACATAGGAATGAGTTCTTCTATTGTCAGCTGTTTGTTTTCTTTAAATAGCACACGGAACAGCACAGGCACTTTTTTGATTTCTTTCGTTGGGAACGCAATGACTACCGCTGATATCGTTCCGGCGATGATAATTAAAATGGCAGCGGGATTTGCAAGAGCGGCGAAACTGACGCCTTTCAGAACCATTCCCACACTCAATGCAACAAAAGCAAGAATAATACCGATAATCGAAGTTTTATCCATAATTTTCACCAAATCCTTTTTTACTAGCTTGTCTATGGTTAATATCGGTATCAGTGTCTGGAACTTTAGGGACATTGTGAAATTGTTCATGAAATATTCAAGGAAGATACATAGAAGGGAGAAATAAACAAACGCAGGCTTTTCAGCAGGGGAAAGGCCGCGGGTTTTGATGTGCGTATCTGATTCTCTAAAGTGCTTTCGTATAACAATAGAAATAAATATTCATCATGCTCCATCCCTCTTTTAGAAAAGTGTAAAGAAAGAAGGAGATGAGCGCTTCAGGGGATGGAATGACATGTTCTCGGACGAGAGAAGGATTTCACATAAAAAGCGGCTTCCCTGAAAAGGAAGCCGCTGATTTTTATTTTGCCTGAACTTTGATGTTATCATTTTCTACTGTGACGTGAAAACTTGCAATCTCGTTACTGTCAAGCAGCAGATCAGTCATTTCGTCCTCAACCCATTCCTGGATTGTTCTT
This sequence comes from Bacillus sp. AF23, assembly GCF_020861455.1. Lineage (NCBI taxonomy): Bacteria > Bacillati > Bacillota > Bacilli > Caryophanales > Bacillaceae > Bacillus > Bacillus sp. AF23. Next base: position 141,794 of record NZ_JAJHVY010000016.1, on the reverse strand, counting down.
CTGAGCGGGCGCGCACCGAATGAAGGATGGTAACCCAGCTCAGCGATTTTTTCTTTCGCTTCATCTGAAACACTCAAGCTGATGCCGCGTTCTGCCAATGTTTCTTCCAATTCTCCAAGAAGAAGGCTGACGATTTTGACCAGATGCTCTTTTTTAAGGGAACGGAATTCGATGATGCTGTCAAATCGGTTGAGAAACTCAGGTTTAAAGAACATGCTGAGTGAATCAATTAATGTTTGTTCTTCAATCACACTGTCTTCTGATTGGAAACCGACTTTCGTTTGTTTTTCACCAGTGCCTGCATTGCTTGTCATTATGATGACGGTGTCTTTAAAGCTTACGGTTCTGCCTTGGCTGTCCGTTAAGCGGCCGTCCTCCATAATTTGCAGGAACATATGCTGGACATCTGGGTGTGCTTTTTCAATCTCATCAAGCAGCACGATGCTGTATGGATTGCGGCGCACTTTTTCCGTTAATTGTCCAGCTTCCTCATGGCCGACGTATCCAGGCGGTGAACCAATGATTTTAGATACGGCATGTTTCTCCATGTATTCACTCATATCGAGGCGGATAATGGCATCTTTCGTGCCGAATAATTCATCCGCCAGTGTTTTAGAAAGCTCTGTTTTCCCTACGCCGGTTGGTCCGACAAAGAGGAAGGAGCCGACTGGTCTGTTTTTTGATTTTAAGCCGGCGCGGCTGCGTCTGACCGCTTTTGCCACTTTTTGAACAGCCGCTTCTTGTCCGATGACGCGTTCGTGAAGCTTTACTTCAAGCTCTTTCATTTTTGTTTGCTCATCTGCCTGCAGTTTTCCCACAGGAATGCCTGTTTTTTGTTCGACGATATCCTGAATGTGCTCAGCTTCCACTGTGACGGCGGAATGTGAAGAAGAGCTGTTCAGTTTTTTCTCCAGTGCGATTTCTTCATCACGGAGTTTTGCTGCCAATTCGTAATTCTCTTCTTCCAGCGCTTTTGTTTTTTCTGCTTCAATTGCAGTCAGCCGTTCAGCTGCATCTTCATCATTCAAATCATCAATTAACAGGTTGGCTTTAGATCCAGCTTCGTCTAATAAATCAATCGCTTTGTCCGGCAGATGTCTGTCCTGAATGTAGCGTGATGATAAAGTGACACAGGCTTTCAGGGCTTCATCGCTGAATGTCACGCCATGGTATGCTTCGTATTTGTCTTTAATTCCTTGCAGAATGCTGATCGCTTGATCAATTGTAGGCTCCTGCACCATGACAGGCTGAAAACGTCTTTCCAGCGCAGCATCTTTTTCAATTTGGCGGTATTCTTTCAGTGTTGTCGCTCCGATAACCTGCAGCTCGCCTCTGGCAAGAGCGGGTTTGAGAATGTTACCTGCATCCATTGAGCCTTCTGCAGAGCCTGCGCCAACGAGAAGGTGAATTTCATCAATGAAAAGAATGACATTTTTGCGCTCTTTCAGCTCAGTGATCAGCTGTTTCATTCTTTCTTCAAATTGACCTCTGATGCCAGTGTTTGCAACAAGGGATGCGACATCAAGCAAGTAAAGCTCTTTGTTTTTCAATTTATTTGGAACATCGCCTTCAGCGATTTTTAAAGCGAGCCCTTCTGCAATTGCTGTTTTCCCTACACCAGGCTCTCCAATCAGAACCGGATTGTTTTTGTTGCGGCGGTTAAGAATCTCGATCACACGCGCAACTTCTTCATCACGGCCGATGACGGGATCAATCAGACCGGCTTTTGCGCCGTTTGTAATATTTTGCGCCAGTTCATCAAGCAATCCTTTTTTCTCGCTTTGCTTAGCTGCGCTTTGTTCTTTCGGCTGGAATGCTTGTTCAAACGGAAAACCGAAAGATTGAGGACCCATGCTCATTGAAGGTTTACGGGTCAGTTCGTGATAGCAAGTTTCACATAAAACCATTTGTTTATGAACGGAATTTATTTGCATGTTAAGGCGAATCGTCGCCTCGTTTTGATGACAGTGTTGACAACGCATTTGCCAAAACCTCCTTATAAAATTTGATCATCTTTGACCAATCGGTTCAGAAAAAAAGGCCGATTTATTTGACCTTCTTTGACTATTAGTATACGCCAGATTCACTGGCTTTCAAAACCATTTGCTCAAAGCGGTCTTGTTTTTGACTAACTTTGACCAATGAAATAATATAAAAAGACGGCTGGTTTGACCTTCTTTGATTAATAGTATACTCTGACCTTTTTTGACTTTCAAGGCTTTTGCTCAAAAATATTTTTGAATTGTTAACACAGTAAAACATGTTTTGTTCGTCTTTTCAAGGAACTTGTCTCATAGGCTATAAAAAGGCTAAAAGGACAATACTGCGGTTGGTTCGGAGGGGAGAAATGGAACAATCAAAAGGGTCTGCACATCAGCTCGCTTTTGTGTATATAGGCACAGTCGTCGGAGCGGGATTTGCAACTGGCAGGGAAATTGTTGAGTTTTTTCTGAAGTTCGGCTGGTTCGGATTGCTTGGTATTATTATAAGCGGCGGGATGTTCACGTTTTTAGGCGCAAAGCTGATGATCATTTCAAAGCGAATCAATGCCAAGTCCTATCAAGAAATGAATATATACTTGTTCGGGGCGGCTGCCGGACGGATTATCAATGTCTTTATGCTGTTCGTTCTCCTCGGTGTCACATCTGTCATGCTGTCGGGGGCAGGGGCGCTTTTTGAGGAACAGCTTGGGATGTCCGCTCAGGTTGGAATGCTGATCACAATTGGATTAAGTTTGATTGTCATGACAAGAGGAGTAAAAGGCATTTTTGGTGTAAATGTGTTTGTTGTACCGCTTTTGATTATCTTTTCTATGATTGTGGTGGCCGATTCATTTATTTTCAGTGAGACGCGGAATACAGCTCAGTGGGTGTGGCCGCATCGATGGGACTGGCTATTATCAGCAGTGTCATACGGAGCCTTGAATTTATCGCTTGCCCAGGCTGTTTTGGTGCCGCTGGCGAATGAAATGTCTTCAGAACAGGTGATAAAAAAAGGCGCTTTCATCGGCGGTACAATGCTGACAATTGTGCTTGCTGCAAGTTTTTTGTCTTTGTCGATGCTCCCGGATGTATTTTTGTACGATATTCCGATGGCTCAAGTGGTTTACCTCTTCGCGCGATCTGTACATTTGATTTATTTGTTGATTATATTCGGCGAAGTGTTCACATCGGTGATCGGAAACCTTTATGGGCTGGAAAAACAAGTGAAGAGCTTTCTTCCTATAAAAAGCAAATATATTTTTGCGGCAATCATGATTACGGCTTATATCACGAGTCAAATCGGCTACGGCAAGCTCATTTCAACCATTTACCCACTGTTTGGCTATGTGAGCTTGGCTTTCATAGGCGCTTTGGTCTGTAAAAAGCTCCCCCGGCGCAGTTTGTAATCACAATATTGAAACATATATATAATAATGAAGCAAACGTTTATGTTAAACCCTGCGCCAGCCCGAAACGGATCTTAATTAGGTATTTTCGCTGTGTAAAAGGATTAAGGCGGAAAAAATGAGACAGGCTTTTCGGCTATCTTTTTTATTGTCAAGAAAAACAACATTATGGTAAGATAGCAGAAGTGAAAAATTGAAGAAAATCCGTTCGATATGCGGGAGAGGTTCTAGCTACACCCTCTATAAAAAACTAAGGACGTGCTGTATCCTTGGATACGGCCTTTTTTATGTTTTTCTAGAGCACCTTTCCGAAAAGGTGTTTTTTATATTTAACAGTTGTAGCGATGTCTCTCGCCGAGATTTTTATAGCGGAGAAGGAGAGGAATCATGAAAAAGGAAAAAGCAATTGTCGTATTCAGCGGCGGTCAAGACAGTACCACATGTTTACTGTGGGCGTTAAAGGAATTTGAAGAGGTGGAAACAGTAACATTTCATTATAATCAGCGTCATTCGCAGGAAGTTGAAGTGGCGAAGGGGATTGCGGATAAGCTTGGCGTGAAAAATCATTTGCTTGATATGTCACTTTTGAACCAGCTTGCGCCTAATGCCCTGACGAGAAATGATATAGAAATTGAAGCAAAAGACGGCGAGCTGCCATCAACATTTGTTCCAGGCCGTAACTTAGTGTTCTTATCTTTTGCGTCTATCCTGGCGTACCAAATTGGCGCCCGCCATATTATCACGGGCGTTTGCGAAACGGATTTCAGCGGCTATCCTGACTGCCGTGATGAATTCGTTAAATCTTGCAATGTGACGGTTAACCTGGCCATGGAGAAGCCATTTGTGATTCATACTCCGCTCATGTGGCTGAATAAGGCGGAAACGTGGAAGCTTGCAGATGAGCTTGGCGCGCTTGATTTTGTGAAAAACAACACGCTTACATGCTATAACGGCATCATCGCAGACGGCTGCGGCGAATGTCCGGCATGTCATCTTCGCTCCAGAGGCTATGAAGAATATATGGCGATGAAAGGAGAGCGGGCATAAATTGTTATCTCAAATATATCCACAGGTCCAGCATCCTTATTCATTTGAATTGAATAAGGACATGCAAATTTCTGCTGCTCATTTTATTCCGCGTGAAAGTGCGGGAGCGTGCAGCAGGGTTCACGGGCATACGTATACCGTAAATATTACCGTTGCCGGTGATGAGCTTGACAATTCCGGCTTTCTCGTGAATTTCAGTGTGCTCAAAAAGCTGGTTCACGGCTCCTATGACCATACGCTTTTAAATGATCATGAAGAATTTTCTAAGGATGACCCGTATTCGCTGCCGACAACTGAAGTCGTGGCGAAAACGATCTATGACAAAGTGCAGGCTTATTTAAACAAACTGGAGAATAAACCAAGCTGTGTGCAGGTGTTTGTCCGTGAAACACCGACCAGTTATTGTGTATACCGTCCGAAAAAGGGTGGTTTGAATGGCTAAAGGAATTCCTGTATTAGAAATTTTCGGCCCGACGATTCAAGGAGAAGGCATGGTGATCGGACAGAAGACAATGTTTGTCCGCACGGCCGGCTGTGATTACTCCTGCAGCTGGTGTGACTCCGCCTTCACTTGGGACGGATCTGCTAAAAAAGATATTCGCTGGATGACAGCCGATGAGATTTTTTCAGAGCTTAAGGAGATTGGGGGAGACGCGTTTTCCCACGTTACAATCTCCGGCGGAAACCCGGCGCTGTTAAAACAGCTGGATGCTTTGATAGAACTGCTGAAGGAAAACAATATCCGTGCAGCTCTCGAGACACAGGGGACAGTCTATCAGGATTGGTTTACACTGATCGATGATCTGACGATTTCACCAAAACCGCCAAGCTCGAAAATGGTGACGAACTTTGATAAGCTGGATCACATTTTGACATCACTGAAAGAGAATAACAGACAGCATGCTGTCAGCTTGAAGGTTGTCATTTTTAATGATGAAGATCTCGAGTTTGCCAAAACTGTACACAAGCGCTACCCGGGGATACCGTTTTATCTGCAAGTCGGTAATGATGATGTGCATACGGCAGACGACAAATCACTCATTGCACATTTGCTTGGAAAATATGAAGCGTTAGTTGATCAGGTAGCTGCCGATGCAGAGCTGAATCTCGTCAGAGTGCTTCCGCAGCTGCATACCCTGTTATGGGGCAACAAACGAGGAGTTTAATAGAAAGGAAGATAAACATGACGACAAGAAAAGAATCAGAATTAGAAGGTGTAACACTGCTTGGCAACCAAGGAACAAACTATTTATTCGAATATGCGCCGGACGTGCTCGAATCCTTCCCGAATAAACATGTAAACCGTGATTACTTTGTAAAATTCAACTGCCCTGAATTTACATCTTTATGTCCGAAAACAGGACAGCCTGACTTTGCAACAATTTACATCAGCTATATTCCTGATGAAAAAATGGTGGAGAGCAAATCACTCAAACTGTACTTGTTCAGCTTCAGAAATCATGGAGACTTCCACGAAGACTGCATGAACATCATCATGAATGACTTGATTGAATTAATGGACCCGCGCTACATTGAAGTATGGGGCAAATTCACGCCAAGAGGCGGAATTTCCATTGATCCGTACACAAACTACGGAAAACCTGGCACGAAATATGAGAAAATGGCCGAATACCGCATGATGAATCATGACTTGTATCCGGAGACGATTGATAATCGTTAATGAGAACCCGCACTAAGTCCAATAAAAGTGTAACCTAGTGTGACTTTTATGCAGTGAAAAGTTGATATTGGAAGGTAATTTAAGACGTACAAATGTGTACGTCTTTTTCTTTTATGCAAAAATCAATATATTAACGTAAGTTTTTTGGCAGAAAGTCTAGCGAAATCAAAGGAAAGTATTTTGTAGATCGCTTTCTTTTCTGTGGGGCATACGCACAAGCTATTAAATGATGATTACAATTTTTATTTCTCATTATATATGGATGGCGTATCCGGTAATACCGAAAGTATTTTTCAGCTTCTGTTATATTTTTTCGTGTCGGCGAGAGAAACGATTATTTTTCGTTCTCTTAGAATGTAATTTTTCAGGAAGCTATTACGTCATCTCATATCTGAACGTTTTGTATAGACTAGTACCGTCACAAGTTATATTACAAATACATACCAATAAGTAGACATTAAAAAGTGAAAGAGAGGACGAACATGTGTGAAAATTCTTTTTCTAGAGAGTCATCCTATGTGGCTCTATGGTTTACCGAATGGGTTTAGTGAAGCAGGCCATACCGTAATGATTTCGGGCCCTGTAAGTCGGGAAAATGTTACTGAAATGATAGAAGAATTCAAACCAGATCTAATCGTATCTATGGGTTGGACACCAGAGCATTCTAGGGAAAAGCAGGCCTGGATCCGCAATGCTACTAAAAAGGTGAAGATCCCCCTCGTTTATTGGGCAACTGAAGACCCGTTGCACACTCAAAACTTTACTATCCCGTTAATTAAAAAGATGAAACCGGATTTTGTTTTCACCGTTACACCTTCTCTGTGTAAAACTTATGAAAGAATGGGGGTAAAAGCGGCTCATTTAGACTTTGCATATCACGAAAGTATACATCATCAGATTAAACCATTGGACAAATATAGCTGTGATATAGCGGTGGTGGCTAATGCTTACCCTAATTTTCTTGAGGAACATCCGGAAGTGTTCCGCTCGTCCTCTTTAAAAACGCTTATTCGTCCTCTCATACGAAATGGTATTCGCATTGATTTTTGGGGGAAAAATTGGGAGAAAATGAGCAAACATATAGGAAGAGAAATTCCCCGAAATTGGATTCATGGATACCTTGATTATACTGAAGCATATAAAGTTTACAGTTCAGCAAAAATTATTCTTGGTTTGCAAAACTGTGAAAGCCAGCTTACGCAGCGCACCTATGAGATTCTTGGTTCCGGAGGGGTTTTATTGACATCGGATACACCAGCAGTTCGAGGTAAATTCAAACCTGGCCGCGATCTCATCGTTTCATCTTCCCCAAAAGAAACATTTGAAAAGGTTAAATACTATTTGAATCATGATAGCGAGAGAAAGAAGATTCGGATAAACGGTAAAAAGGCTGTAAAGAATGATTCCTATCGGCATAGAGCTGAGAGAATGCTTGAGGTGCTAAGAAGCAGAGGAATCTTAAGAAACCTAGAGGAAACCATTCATTATGTTGATGTTCTCAAAGAAAATTACGTGATCCATCATGTTGCTCCCGGTGAAACATTAACGAAAATCGCTATAAATTACAATATTCCCCTTAAACAAATCATGGAGCTAAATCATTTCAAATCAGATCAGATATATGCGGGACAAATCATTAAGATTAGAAAGAAACGGTCTAGAGATGTTAAAAATAAATTTTTCTAAAGGAGAGTAATATAAATGAAGGGAAAAAACCAAAACAGAAGTGAAAAGAACGCCTCGTTATATGGAATTTCCCGTGACAGATGAAGTATATTGTGTGGAATCCGACGATACATTATGGACGATTTCAAAATCCTTTAATATTCCGGTACAACTTATGAATCTTAATAAGCTTTCTTCAGATAGAATTTATCCCGGACAAATGATAAAGATAAGAGAAAGGTAATTTATGAGGTTTCGGAAACGAAACAAATTGGAATGGTCAATTATTTGGTAAAACTTGATATCTTTGAGAATGAAGGGGTTATGAGATGTTTCAAATGAGCTAATTCTACTCTGGATTAGGTTATGATATTATTCAGCACGTTGATCAAACGAACGGAGTATTAAAAGTCGTGTCTCCTGACTTTTTCTATATCAGAAAAAATGGATCACTACTTCTCCGTTCAGCTAATCCTGATGTGATTAAAGCTCTTCATAGAAGAAAATTAAAAGTAGTTCCTTTTTTAAGCAATCATTGGAATCAGGATTTGGGTCGAGTTGCGTTAAAGAAACGAGTGGTTTTGGCTAAACAAATTTCTAATGCAATAGAAGAGCTGAATCTAGACGGCGTCAATATCGATATAGAAAACCTTACAGAGAAAGATCGGCAGGCATTTACGGATTTCGTTAGATTAGTAAGAAAAGGTATTCCTAGGCACAAAGAGGTATCAGTTGCAGTGGCAGCAAATCCTTTTGGCTGGACGAAGGGCTGGCACGGATTATATGATTATGAGAATTTAGCTAAACATGCGGACTATCTAATGGTTATGGCCTATGATGAAAGCCGCCTTGCTGGGCCTACTGCAAGTGTAGGATGGGTGGAAAAGTCCATTCAATATGCTCTAGCCCAAAAAATCTCTCCCAAAAAACTGGTTTTAGGATTGCCTTTCTATGGCCGTTGCTGGATGCAAGACCAATCTAACTCACAAGCCATTTCACTTTACCTTGTTAACTCATTAGTAAAAAGGCATAACGGTACAATTATTTTTGACATAAAGAGTCAATCTCCAAAAGCTGTTTTTACGATCAAACACGATAAGAAGGATCTATTACCTTCAGGAACATATACATTATGGTTCGAAAATGAACAGTCACTCAGAGCAAAAATAAAACTCGTTCAAAAATATAACCTAAAAGGTCTTGGCAGCTGGAGTCTTGGACAAGAAGATTCGTCAGTCTGGAATAGAGTGTTTAAAAATATATAAGCGGAGGCGGTTAATAATCGTTAATATAGTTTCTCCTGCGGAATGCAGGGGATTTTATACATAAAAAAGACGAGTGAATCCGGGGGGAATGCCACTCGTCACCTTCTAATGAAAAGACGGGATGCTGGATGGCAGCTCGTCTGTTTTATTATAAAATATCGAACGTATGTTTGTAAAGGCGTCTTTTTTAAAGAAATGGTTAAAATAATGCTCAAAACAGATTCATTGTAAACCTTAACGGGATTATGTTAAGATGCATGAACTGATAAGGAGTGATACAAAGTGAAAACATTGCGTTTAAACGATGTCACGTTAGAAATGTCAACATATCAAGAAGAGAGCGAGCCGAAGCGGAAAATTGCCTTTACCTTACACGTTACCAGTGAGACTTATCATGATATCGCTGTGCTGTTATATGAAAAGACATTTAACGTCGAAGTTCCGGAACGGAATCTTGCCTTTCGCGGTGAAATCACAAATTATTCAACGTCATTGACCAACCTGTACGAAGCGGGAGCCGTGAGTGAATTTTATATCGAAATAACGGAAACGGACACGAACGCCGATTCATAATCGGTGTTTTTTTATGTATAAAAGCTGCCGGCCGGCAGCTTTTGAGAAAGCTAATTTGATATGTAAGGTGTTTAATTGTTCGTCTTGCAGTTTTTGCGAATGCGTGTGGATGAAGGAGGATTTAATAGGAGTCTCTGATGATCTTATAATTTTTATGATTAACAACAGTCAGTGAATCTAGCTCAAGATCCCGATAGTTATCCATAATGGTAACATCTACGATAACAGAATTCTCATTAACTTTTTCAACAACACCGGTTAATCCGTTTTTAAATTCAATGACGTTTCCGACCTTAGCGATTTTCACAAGCTTCCTCTCCTTTAAACATAATAATTCCTTTTGAAAGTATTAAACAGTATTTTTATTGAGAAGTAAAGCGATAAGGAGTTTTATCGTCCTAAGGAATTGTCCTGGCCCAGGAAAAATGATATATTGATTTTCGTTCAAAGATTGAAAAGGGGGAGTTTTGATTGCGTCCCGAAGACATAACAGAACAGATTGAACAGCTTCGTACTGGTGAAATAAAAGAATTGAGAGTCCAAAAAGAACACTTTCTTGATTTCAGGGCCGTTTTATCGAAACAGGACGATTTTAAGCATTTCCGAGGCATTGCCCAGCAAGGCGGAGATGTGGTGTTTCAATATTTAGAACAGCCAAGAAGCTAAAAGGTTTCTCATAAGTGAGAAGCCTTTTTATCATATATGACAGAACGCCGGACTTTTATTACAAATGATGTAACAGACGTAAACAAAATGTAAAATTACAAAAATGGATAAATATTCATTGAAATGACAATATTTATAGAAAATCAGGCTGTTTTTTTGCCATTAATCAGTGCGTCACCCGGTATATTCCATCCTGATACCTGTTTGGGAGAGTTGGAAAATCTTTTTCCGTGAAATTGATTTGATCTCTTGTTAAGGTTATGAAGTGTTTTTTGAGCACTTTAAGGAGGAAACTGTATGACGACAAAATTTACTGCGCTAGCTGTTTTTCTTCTTTGTTTCATGCCTGTTTCGAAAATTGAACATACACAAGCTTCACTACTGAACACAAAGAAGACAAAACATGAAGAAGCTAAGCTGCTTACCCATATAAATCATGACACAGACACATCTTTCTCTTCACTGTCTGCTGATGAGGACAAGAAAAAAATAAAGCCGATCAAGCTATCAGCGAACACTGAAAAGAAAGAAAACGAACAATCAGAGAAAACGAATGAGAAGAAAGAAACTTATTCTGAGTCTGAAAAAGAATTGCTTTCCCGACTCGTTCACGCAGAGGCGAAGGGCGAATCCTATGAAGGCAAGGTCGCTGTTGCAAGCGTTGTGCTGAACAGGACGGATAAGAACGGCTTTCCCGATACAATCAGAGGAGTTATTTATCAGAAAAATGCCTTTGAACCTGTCGCAAACGGAAGCATTAATCAAGAGCCTGACAAAGAATCAATTGAGGCTGTTGAAGAAGCGATGTCATCTAAGGACAGAGAAACAGAAGCCCTTTTCTTTTATAACCCGAAAACGGCGTCAGATGACTGGATTCGCTCAAGGAAAATCATTGGAAAAATCGGCAGGCATGTCTTTGCCATATAAGCATAGAAGAGACCATTCGTCTCAGCTGTGCTTTTTTTTATAGAAAGAGTAAAAATAAAATAATTTTTGAACTTGTCTCATATGATGTTGGTAGTACAAGAGACAAGGAGAGACATCATGAATCGATTTGTAAAAGGGATTATTCTTTTATCCATTGCCGCCTTTTTCGCCGAATGCCTTGAATTTGTCGTGAATATGATTTTGGCGCGCGAGCTTGGCGAACACGGGATGGGGCTTTACATGAGTATTTTGCCTACCATCTTTTTAATTATTGTCATCGCAAGCTTGGAGCTGCCAATATCAATTTCTAAATTTATCGCTGAATCAAATCCAAAGCTCCATGAAAGCATGCTGAGGCACGCCTTTCGAATGACAGCTGTTTTCACAGCCTTTTCCACCGCCGCCGCCAGTATTGCGCTTCCTTTTATTCCGGTGTTTGATACATATCACCCGTTTATCAAAGGAATTGTCATCGGCTTGATTCCTATTGTCGCCTTTACGTCAATTGCCAGAGGCTACTTTATGGGTGTGCAAAAAATGGGGAAGATCGCCATCGCTAATGTACTGAAAAAAATCATTCAGCTGTTGTGCTTGTTCATCTTCTTTCAATGGTACTCGTTTGAGCTGGACATGGCTGTGCTGATTTCGCTGTTTGTCCTTGTCGTGAGTGATGTGATCGTGCTTGTTTACTTGTATTCACAGTTTATCCTGGCAAGACGTGCGGTATCGGTTCAGCAGCATATCCATTTGCGTGGAAAAGATGTTAGAAAAAGACTGCTTGCCGTATCGATTCCGACAACCGGACTGCGCATTTTCCACGCCGTAGTCAACGCCATTGAACCCTTTTTAGTAAAAGGAGCGCTTTTGGCAGCGGGCGTTGCCGGGACAACTGCAATCGATCAATACGGCATGCTTGCCGGAGTGGCTGTGACGATAGGGTCGTTTCCTGCTTTTATCGCTCATTCGTTAATGGTCGTCATGATTCCCAGTATTTCTGAAGCTTATTCTCTCTCTCAATATGACATCGTATTAAAAAGGCTGAAGCAGTCGATCTTTATTACGTTGGGATATGGTATACCGGCTGTCTGGATCATGTTCCAGTTTGCGGAGCCCCTGACCCATCTGTTTTTTCACTCTCCTGAAGCACAATATTATTTGCAGCTTTTGTGGCCGTACTTTCTCTTTCATTTATTTGTGATGCCCCTTCAGGCATGTTTAATCGGGATGGGCTTTGTCAAAGAAGCTTTTTATCACAACGTGTGGAGCCATCTCGTTGCGCTGAGTATGATGTATGTGCTGGGTTCAATGGAAAACCTGCAAATGCTCGGGATTATCCTTGGGATGAATACAGGCATGATTTTGCTGACGAGCCTACATTATACAACGATTTGCAAAGCGCTGCGTGTATCTGTTTTTCTGACGGGAGGAAACCGAACGCCGCGGATTGAAGGATGATAAATCTCTAGCGGGGCAAGCTATTTGAAAAGCATGAAAGGAAGATTCCATGTTGACAAAACGCTTGCCCCTCGCTATTTGCCTGATCTTATTTGCTATGATTTCATGGCTGCCTCTTTCGGCACAGGCTGCCACTAAACAGCCTGCTGTTCCTGCGGTTTTCCTCATGAAAACGATAGAAGGAGAGGATATCTCCATCCCAAATAAAGGACAGAAAACGATCCTGCATTTTTGGACTTCATGGTGTCCGCCCTGCAAAAAGGAACTTCCTCAGTTCCAATCATTTTACGAGGCTCATCGATCTGACAGTGTGAAGCTGGTAACGGTCAATTTAGTGAATTCAGAACAAAATCAGCAAGTCGTTGAAGACTTTATCAAAGCAAACCATCTGACCTTTCCGATTGTTCTCGACACAAAAGGGGATTTAATGAAGGAATATCATATTATAACGATTCCCACCTCGTTTTTGCTGAATGAACAGGGTGAAATTGAAGAAACAAAAGTGGGGCCGATGACGGCTGAACAATTGAAAGAATGGACGAAAGAATAAGCTGAGAGCGTAGCCTTTCAGCTTTTTTGTCATATAATGAAAGGTGAACAGACATTAATGATAATTATTATCAAAAAGAAATTAAAATAATTATAATTGAAATTCTTTTTCTGCATGCTATAATTAAGAAAGACATCATGAAATAATCAACGATGAAGCTGCCTTCTGGGCGGCGATTTTGTTTTTTATAAGAGAAATGAAGATGATTTGCGTTCTCAATTAGGGAGGAGAATTCGATATGAATGAACAAGTGATGCTTCAACAAGATCAGCATCAGCCATTAAAGACAGAACAGCCAGAAAAAAGCTGGTCCCAGCATGCGGAGCTTATCGCAGCCCTTGTGTCAGGTGCTCTTATTTTAGCAGGCTGGCTCCTTTCCTCACATCAGTTGTTATCGGTAACGCTATATTTGCTGGCCTTTGTCATCGGCGGATTTGCTAAAGCGAAAGAAGGAATCGAAGAAACGCTCGAATCCAAAACGCTGAATGTTGAGCTTTTAATGATTTTCGCTGCCGTGGGTTCCGCATTGATTGGGTACTGGGCAGAGGGTGCCGTTTTAATCTTTATTTTTTCCTTAAGCGGAGCTTTAGAAACATACACGATGAATAAAAGCAGCAGGGATTTAACTTCTTTAATGAAGCTTGAGCCTGAAGAAGCAACGCTGATTGTAAACGGTGAAACCAAAAGAGTATCGGTTGCAGATATAAAGGCTGGTGATACGATTGTTATCAAACCTGGAGAACGGGTGGCAGCTGACGGAATCATTGAATCTGGTTCTACAAGTCTTGACGAGTCAGCGTTAACGGGCGAATCGATGCCCGTAGAAAAAAACACCGGCGACGCTGTGTATACGGGAACTGTTAATCGAAACGGCTCCTTGACCGTCCGTGTCACAAAAGCAAGCGAAGATTCTTTATTCCGAAAGATTATCAAATTGGTGGAATCTGCGCAAAACAGTGTGTCACCTGCGCAAGCTTTTATCGAACGATTTGAAAATGCATATGTAAAAGGCGTTCTGATCGTGGTGGGGCTGCTGTTGTTTGTGCCGCACTTTGCACTTGGCTGGAGCTGGAGTGAAACCTTTTATCGCGCGATGGTATTTATGGTGGTGGCGTCACCTTGCGCACTTGTCGCGTCCATCATGCCGGCAGCGCTGTCCTTGATTTCAAATGGCGCCCGCAACGGCATGCTAGTGAAAGGAAGTGTATTTCTTGAACAGCTGGGATCTGTGCAAATGATCGCTTTTGACAAAACGGGGACTGTAACAAAAGGCCAGCCCGCGGTTGAGACGGTCAGACTGGCGGAAGGGTATGAAGAAACGGAAGTGCTTGAAGCTGTCTATGCGATTGAGAAGCAGTCCAGCCATCCGCTCGCGCAAGCCATTGCCGGCTACGCTGAAAGCCGCGGCATCAACAAGTCCGGCTACATATCAATCGAAGAAACGTCAGGCTTTGGTGTAATGGCTGAAGTGGCGGGTGCCAAATGGAAAGTCGGAAAGGCAGGATTTATTGGGGAAGAATTGTCAGCACAATTTTTGAAACAATCTGCATCAGATATCATTCAAAACGGCCAAACCATAGTGTTTGTGAAAAAGGACGATCAAATTGCCGGCTGTATCGCTTTGAAAGATCAAATCAGACCTGAAGCAAAAGAAGTCATGGATGAACTGAGCCGTCTGGGGATTAAAACGGCCATGCTGACGGGAGATCACGAGGACACGGCTCAAGCGATAGCGAAGGAAGCGGGAATGACAACAGTTGCAGCAGAATGTCTGCCTGACCAAAAAGTAAATGAAGTGAAACGATTAAAAGAAGAATTCGGGACGATTGCAATGGTCGGAGACGGAATCAACGATGCGCCGGCACTAAAAGCGGCGGATGTCGGCATTGCAATGGGCGGCGGAACAGACGTGGCCCTTGAAACTGCTGATATGGTGCTCATGCAAAACGATTTGAAAAAACTCGTAAAAATGTGCCGTTTATCACGGAAAATGAACAGGATTGTAAAGCAGAATATCGTATTTTCTCTCGCGGTCATTTGCCTGCTTATTTGCGCAAACTTTTTACAGGTGATGGAATTGCCGTTTGGCGTTATAGGCCATGAAGGAAGTACGATCTTGGTGATTCTAAACGGTTTAAGGCTTTTAAAATAAAAAACAGCGGTCCAAATGGGCTGCTGTTTTTTTATGGATCAAGTTTTACCTTCCTTTGCTTTTTCTCTTGATCCGGCCTTTTCATCACAATGATGAGAGCCAGGATGCAGCAAAGGAAGCCGGCTGCACAGCCTATGATAGAGCTGTAATAATAAAAATCCACCAGCTTCATACCGACAAAAGGAGCGGAAATTCCCCCAACTGTTAATAGAACAACTGCCTTACGTCTGAAAAAATTCATCAGCAAACGGAACAACTCCCTGCGATTTAACTCTCCTCTCAGTATACAAGATGACCGGCAGGAAATAAAATGATGGAAAACGGAAAGTCGCCGTGAAAGGCAAACACCCGTAAAACCTGTTACAATATATAAAGAACAATGCATGGCAAAAGGCAGGGAGGAACAAGAAATGAATAGAATACAACGCGTCTCTTCATGGCTGAAGGAAGCGGGGCATACTGCCGCATTTATTCATACGAAAGAAAATGTATTTTACTTAACCGGTTTTTATACAGAGCCGCATGAACGTGTAATGGGTTTGTTTATCTTTCAAGAGGAGGAGCCATTTTTCGTTTGTCCGGGAATGGAGGCAGACCAGGCCCGAAATGCCGGATGGAATCACGAAATTATTGGCTATGCCGATCACGAAAATCCATGGGAGCTCATTGAAAAAGCACTCAAAAAACGAAATGTCAGCATACATACGCTTGCCGTAGAAAAGGATTCAATCTCGCTTTCGCGTGCCGAACAACTGAAGCATTCAGCTGGAGGGGCTCAATTTGTATCAGCAGAAGAAACACTTAACCAGTTTCGTCTGATGAAAGACGAGCATGAAATTAAATTGCTGAAAGAGGCGGCGAAGCTTGCCGATTTTGGTGTTGAAGTCGGAACAGCTGCTTTGCGTGAAGGCATCAGTGAGGTGGAAGTTCTCGCTCAGATTGAGTATGAGTTGAAGAAAAAAGGAATTCAGGGCATGTCTTTCTCGACAATGGTGCTATTCGGGAAAAAATCAGGTCAGCCTCACGGAAACCCGGGAACAGCCACATTAAAGAAAGGCGATTTTGTCTTGTTTGACCTGGGTGTTATTATGGACGGCTATTGCTCTGATATCACGCGAACCTTTGCTTACAAAACAATCAATCCGAAGCAGGAAGAAATGTACGAGACGGTGCTCCAAGCGGAAAAAGCCGCGATAGAAGCAAGCAAACCAGGCGTGAGAATCGGAGATCTGGACTTAACTGCCCGCGGAATCATTGAAAAAGCCGGATACGGAGAATATTTCCCTCACCGGCTGGGCCATGGTCTCGGCATTTCAGTGCATGAGTACCCGTCAATGAGCAAAGCCAATGACACGCTGCTGCAGGAAGGAATGGTTTACACAATCGAACCGGGCATTTATGTGCCGGATGTTGGCGGCGTACGCATTGAAGATGACGTTCACGTAACAAAAGACGGGGCGGTTGCGCTTACTCAATATCCGAAGGAATTAACGATATTGCCGTAACAGGCAGAGATAAAAAAGGACTTTGTTCTCGACATCGTCCTTTTTTATCTGTTTTAAATAAAAAAATCATCAAACGTCCGAAATGGTTTCACTTCATGTTTTTGATTGAGCGGTCTTACAGCCAGGCAGCTTCCGCCCAGAACGGCCAGACATAATCCAATTAAAATGAAGAAACCCATTTATATCTTCTCCTTTCAGCAAAAAAACATCTAATCTGTCGGTACGTTCTTATCGTATTGTATGAAACGCATTCCAGATCAAGGGAAATCAGAAAGAAGGGAATTTATGGCTAATATTAAAGACATTGCAGACAAAGCCGGTGTCTCCGTTACGACGGTTTCCAGAGTCATAAACAATCATCCTTATGTAAGTGAAGAGAAAAGAAAAAGAGTGCTTGAAGCAATGGAAGTGTTGGAGTACACAAGAAATGTCCACGCTGTGCATTTGTCGAAGGGGTTTTCAAACATGATCGGTGTTGTGATGCCGACGATCGGCCTTCCTTATTTTGCGGAACTGATGGCGGGAATCTCAGACGCTGCCGCAGAATCAGGCATTCACCTCTCTTTATTCCAGACAAATTATGACGTGAAGAAAGAAATCTTTGCGCTGTCCCAATTAAAACAGTGCCAGGTTGACGGTTTGATTTTTTGCTCGAAGGCGCTGTCTGATGACAAGCTCAAGGAGTGGGAAGGGCCGATATTGCTTTGTCAGAATTCAAATAAGGGCGGGTTTCCCACAATCAGCATTCCTCATCAAGCCGCATTCCGGGACGGACTCGACTATTTAATCGCCAAAGGGCACAAAAAAATAGCGATTTGCTTAGCGAGAAAAAAAGGCATGAACAGTCATTTTCGCATCAAAGCATATAAAGAAGCATTGGAAGAGATCGGAGAAACATTCAATGAAGAATGGGTGATTGAGAAAGCGATTACAATGAACGATGGAAAAGCGCTTTTTCATAAATGGAACAACTGGAGGGAAAGGCCGACGGCTATTTTTGTCGCCAATGACCAGGTATCGGCAGGGCTTTTACTCGAAGCGAAAGCTCAGCAAGTGTCTGTTCCGGGTGAACTTGCGATCTTAAGCTTTGATAACCATGAAATCAGCCAATTGCTTGGGATATCAACTATCGATATTCAAGCGAAGGAAATGGGCAAGCAGGCGTTTGCCATGCTGGAAAAAAGGATTCAAGGTCAGCCGATTGAAAGCAGGGTTCTTGATTACCGTCTCATTGAAAGATCGACTGTTTAGTGAAAGGATGAAAAAAGGTTTGACGCGCATTCCGTTCGTTATGTACGATATGAGGTATTGAATGACAAAGGAGCTGAGGATCGTGAATGGGTCCTTTACAGTGAAAAAGGTACTGAATAATAACGTATTAATTGCTTCTCATCATAAATACAGTGAAGTAGTTTTGATCGGAAAAGGAATTGGTTTCGGAAAAAAACAAGATGATGTGATTGAAGATAAAGGGTACGATAAAATGTTCATTTTAAAGGACGAAAAGGAACAGAAGCAGTTTAAAAAGCTCCTCGACTATGTTGATGAAAAGCTTGTTGATATTTCAAACGATGTCATATATCACATTAGCAATCGGACAAACCGTTCACTAAATGAACATATTCATATTGCACTGACTGACCATATTGCATTTGCAATCAAAAGGCAGCAGCAGGGCTTTGATATGAAAAATCCTTTTTTAATGGAGACGGAGTCACTTTATCCGGATGAATATCAGATTGCCAAAGAAGTCATTGAAATGATCAATAAAAAAGCGGGCATCTGCCTTCCGGAAGGGGAGATCGGTTTTATCGCTCTGCATATTCATTCAGCCCTGACGAATCGCCCGCTGTCCGAAGTCAATAAGCACTCTCAGCTGATGGCGCAGCTTGTAGAGGTGATTGAAGACTCGTTTCAAATGAAAGTAAATAAGGAAAGCGTCAACTATTTACGGCTTATCCGGCACATCAGATTTACAATAGAAAGAATTAAAAAAGAGGAACCGACTAAAGAACCAGAAAAATTAATGTTGTTATTGAAAAATGAATATCCGCTATGCTACAATACAGCTTGGAAATTGATTAAAATCTTGCAGCAAACATTGAAGAAACCAGTTCATGAGGCGGAAGCGGTTTATCTCACGCTTCATCTGTACCGATTAACCAATAAAATTTCATAAATTCAGTTTATCCTTTAAAAACGTGTTACTGATCCGATCAGGCATGAGTGATTGAGGGGAAAAAACGGGAAGATCATTCTCGTTCTTTTGCGCACCCTATTTTGCTCATGCCTTTTTTGTTGTGTAAAAGGGCAAATGTAAACGGTTAAACTGGAAGACTTACGCCTGTGAATTCGTTGTCATGATTTTTAGCTGTAAGGTCAGACTAGTAAAAAGAGGAGGTCAATTCTTATGTTTAAAGCATTATTCGGCGTTCTCCAAAAAATCGGGCGTGCGCTTATGCTTCCAGTTGCGATTCTTCCTGCGGCGGGTATTTTGCTTGCGATCGGGAATGCAATGCAAAACAAGGACATGATTCAAGTCCTGCATTTCCTAAGCAATGACAATGTTCAGCTCGTAGCGGGTGTGATGGAAAGCGCTGGGCAGATTGTTTTCGATAACCTTCCGCTTCTTTTCGCAGTAGGTGTAGCCATCGGGCTTGCCAACGGAGATGGAGTTGCCGGGATAGCAGCAATTATCGGTTATCTGGTGATGAACGTATCCATGAGTGCGGTTCTTCTTGCAAACGGAACCATTCCTTCCGATTCAATCGAAAGAGCCAAGTTCTTCACTGAAAACCACCCGGCATATGTAAACATGCTCGGCATACCTACCTTGGCGACAGGGGTATTCGGCGGTATTATCGTCGGTGTGCTGGCGGCATTGTTGTTTAACAAATTTTATACAATTGAATTGCCGCAATATCTTGGTTTCTTTGCGGGTAAACGTTTCGTACCGATTATTACGTCAATTTCCGCACTGATTCTGGGTCTTATTATGTTAGTGATCTGGCCTCCGATCCAGCATGGATTGAATGCCTTTTCAACTGGATTAGTGGAAGCGAATCCAACTCTTGCTGCATTTATTTTCGGTGTCATTGAACGTTCGCTTATTCCATTTGGTCTGCATCATATTTTCTACTCGCCATTCTGGTATGAATTCTTCAGCTACAAAAGTGCAGCCGGAGAGATCATCCGCGGGGATCAGCGCATCTTTATGGCGCAGATTAAAGACGGCGTACAATTAACAGCAGGTACGTTCATGACAGGTAAATATCCATTTATGATGTTTGGTCTTCCTGCTGCGGCGCTTGCGATTTATCATGAAGCAAAACCGCAAAACAAAAAACTTGTTGCAGGTATTATGGGTTCAGCAGCACTGACATCCTTCTTGACAGGGATCACAGAGCCATTGGAATTCTCTTTCCTATTCGTTGCCCCTGTCCTATTTGCGATTCACTGTTTGTTTGCAGGGCTCTCATTCATGGTCATGCAGCTGTTGAATGTTAAGATTGGTATGACATTCTCCGGCGGTTTAATTGACTACTTCCTTTTCGGCATTTTACCGAACCGGACGGCTTGGTGGCTTGTCATCCCTGTTGGTTTAGGGATTGCGCTTATTTACTACTTCGGATTCCGATTTGCGATCCGCAAATTTAATCTGAAAACACCAGGCCGTGAGGATGCTTCAGCTGAAACAGCAGCATCCGGGAAAACAGGAGAAGCAGGCGACCTTCCTTACGAGATCCTGCAGGCAATGGGTGACCAGGAAAACATCAAACACCTTGATGCTTGTATCACTCGTCTGCGTGTGACTGTAAACGATCAGAAAAAGGTTGATAAAGACCGTCTGAAGCAGCTTGGCGCCTCCGGGGTTCTGGAAGTGGGCAACAATATTCAGGCGATTTTCGGACCGCGTTCTGACGGATTAAAAACACAAATGCAGGACATCATCGCTGGACGCAAACCAAGACCTGAACCGAAAACATCCGCTGAGGAAGAAGTAGGGCAGCAGGTTGAGGAAGTCATTGCAGAACCGCTGCAAAATGAAATTGGCGAGGAAGTCTTTGTTTCTCCGATTGCTGGAGAAATTCACCCGATTACTGATGTTCCTGACCAAGTCTTCTCAGGAAAAATGATGGGTGACGGCTTTGCGATCCTTCCTTCTGAAGGCATCGTCGTTTCTCCGGTACGAGGAAAAATATTAAATGTTTTCCCGACAAAACATGCAATCGGCCTGCAATCCGACGGTGGAAAAGAAATTTTGATCCACTTCGGCATTGATACGGTCAGCCTCAAGGGCGAAGGGTTTACGTCTTTCGTATCAGAAGGGGACCGCGTTGAGCCTGGACAAAAGCTTCTTGAAGTTGACTTGGACGCAGTAAAACCGAATGTACCGTCTCTGATGACACCGATCGTATTTACGAACCTTGCTGAAGGAGAAACAGTCAGCATTAAGGCAAGCGGATCAGTTAACAGAGAGCAAGAAGACATTGTGAAGATTGAAAAATAAGGGTATATAGTACGCTGTGCTTGTCAGATGACAAGTACGGCTGTATGATATAATATTGTGAAGTAATATAGCTTTAAGTTAAAAGGAGAATGATAAAAATGGCACAAAAAACATTCAAAGTAACTGCAGATTCTGGAATTCACGCTCGTCCTGCAACAGTTCTTGTACAAACTGCAAGCAAATACGACGCTGACGTTAATTTAGAATATAACGGCAAAACTGTAAACCTTAAATCAATCATGGGTGTTATGTCTCTTGGAATCGCTAAAGGCGCTGAAATCACAATTTCTGCTGCTGGCGCTGACGAAAACGATGCTCTTAACGCTTTAGAAGAAACAATGAAAAGCGAAGGACTCGGCGAGTAATGCAAGAATTAAAAGGGATTGGTGCTTCAGCCGGCATCGCGATTGCAAAAGCGTACCGGCTTGAAGAGCCAGATTTAACGGTTGAAAAGAAAAACATCTCTGATTCTGAAGCGGAAGTAAGCCGTTTTGATGAAGCGATTGCACGTTCTAAAGAAGAGCTCGAAAAAATCAAAGAGCATGCTTTGAAAGAACTGGGTCAGGATAAAGCTGATATTTTTTCTGCTCACCTTTTAGTTCTCAGTGACCCTGAGCTTCTGAATCCTGTGAAAGAAAAAATCAGCTCTGATTCTGTAAACGCTGAATTCGCTTTAAAAGAAACGTCTTCTATGTTCGTTACCATGTTTGAATCTATGGATAATGAATACATGAAAGAACGTGCGGCAGATATCCGCGACGTAACAAAACGCGTAACGGGCCACCTGCTTGGCGTTGAAATTCCAAACCCAAGCATGATTTCAGAAGAAGTTATTATTATAGCTGAAGACTTAACACCGTCTGACACAGCTCAATTAAACCGTGAGTTCGTAAAAGGATTCACAACTGATATCGGCGGACGCACATCTCACTCTGCCATCATGGCGCGTTCTCTTGAGATTCCTGCAGTTGTCGGAACGAAAGCGGCTACAGGCACGATCCAAAACGGCGTGACTGTTATCGTTGACGGTATTAATGGCGATGTCATTATCGATCCTTCTGCGGAAACTGTAAAAGAGTATGAAGAAAAACATAACGCTTATTTAGCTCAAAAAGCTGAGTGGGCGAAGCTGGTCAATGAACCGACTGTATCAAAAGACGGTCATCATGTAGAGCTTGCAGCGAATATCGGTACTCCCGATGATGTGAAAGGTGTTCTTGAAAACGGCGGAGAAGCAGTTGGTCTTTACCGTACAGAATTCCTTTACATGGGAAGAGATCAGCTGCCTACAGAAGATGAGCAGTTTGACGCTTACAAAACGGTTCTTGAGCGTATGGAAGGAAAATCAGTTGTCGTTCGGACACTTGATATCGGCGGAGACAAAGAGCTTCCTTACCTGCAGCTTCCTAAAGAAATGAACCCGTTCTTGGGCTACAGAGCGATTCGTCTTTGCCTTGAAGAGCAAGAAATCTTCAGAACACAGCTTCGCGCGCTGCTTCGTGCAAGTACATACGGAAACTTGAAAATCATGTTCCCTATGATTGCGACAGTTAACGAATTCAAAGAAGCGAAAGCGATCCTTCTTGAAGAGAAAGAAAAGCTTGTCAAAGCGGGACAAACTGTATCTGACGACATCGAAGTCGGTATGATGGTTGAGATTCCGTCAACTGCAGTTATCGCTGATCAGTTTGCTAAAGAAGTTGACTTCTTCAGTATCGGAACAAATGATTTGATCCAATACACAATGGCAGCTGACCGTATGAATGAACGTGTATCTTACCTGTATCAGCCATACAACCCTGCAATCCTTCGCTTAATTACACTTGTAATTGAAGCGGCACATAAAGAAGGAAAATGGGTCGGCATGTGCGGAGAAATGGCAGGAGATGAAATTGCGATTCCGATTCTTCTTGGCTTAGGCTTAGATGAGTTCTCAATGAGCGCAACTTCTATCCTTCCGGCAAGAACACAAATCAGCAAATTGTCTAAACAAGAAGCTGAATCATTCAAAGAGAAAATCTTATCTATGAGCACGACAGAAGAAGTTGTCGCGTTCGTAAAAGAAACATTCAAGTAATGCACAAAACCAGACGGCCTCCGGCCTGTCTGGTTTTTTTCATAATCAGGGATGCAGCGGGGCACAATAACATGGCTAGGAGGGATAGAATGTCAAACGAATTTAACGCAGGAGATACAGTCTACGTCATCTACAGAAATCCGCACGCCGCCAATGTTGCTCATATAAAGGAAGCTGAAATTGTGCATCACCCATACCATGAGGGTGAGCTTTCCCTGTTTATATTTGAAACCTACCATCCGTTTGCCGAGGATGATGCTGTTTTTGCAAGCTATGAAGAAGCAAAAACGCTTTACAAAGAATTATTTGATATCGATCCGTACGAGTAACAAGGAAAACATTACAACTCATATCCTTTCCGCTTTATGAGAAAAGTAACGGTAGAAAAGGAAAAGGATGTGGCACCATGCAGAACCCATTTGTTCCGCAGCTCGTTTATATTGAACCGAGAGCAATGGAATATCCATTGGCACAGGAATTACATGATAAATTTGAAAAAATGGGCATCGAAATTAGAGAAACGACGTCCCATAACCAAGTGCGCAATATTCCTGGTAAAAACCATCTTCAGCAATACCGTAATGCAAAATCAACTTTAGTAATCGGTGTCCGAAAAACATTAAAGTTTGATTCTTCAAAACCGTCAGCTGAATATGCGATCCCGTTTGCGACAGGCTGTATGGGGCATTGCCATTACTGCTATTTACAAACCACAATGGGAACAAAACCCTATATCAGAACCTATGTAAATGTCGAAGAAATCTTGGACCAGGCGGATCAGTATATGAAAGAACGTGCACCGGAGTTTACAAGGTTTGAAGCTTCATGTACCTCGGATATTGTGGGCATCGACCATTTGACACATACGCTTAAGCACGCCATTGAACATTTTGGACAGAGTGAGCTTGGCAAGCTCAGATTTGTCACGAAGTTTCACCATGTTGATCACCTTTTGGATGCGAAACATAACGGGAAAACAAGATTCAGATTCAGCATAAATGCTGACTATGTGATTAAGAATTTTGAGCCGGGAACCTCTCCTCTCGATAAACGGATTGAAGCGGCTGTAAAAGTAGCGAAAGCAGGCTACCCGTTAGGCTTTATTGTTGCGCCGATTTACATCCATGAAGGCTGGGAGGATGGATACAGACATCTGTTTGAAAAACTTGATGCCGCTTTGCCGCAGGATGTCAGACATGATATTACCTTTGAATTGATTCAGCATCGATTTACGAAGCCGGCGAAACGAGTCATTGAGAAGAATTATCCAAAAACAAAGCTTGAGTTAGATGAAGAAAAGCGGCGCTATAAATGGGGACGCTACGGGATCGGAAAATATATTTATCAGAAAGATGAAGAGCATGTGCTTCGAGAAACGCTTGAATCTTATATCGATACGTATTTTCCTAATGCAAAAATTGAATATTTCACGTAAACGGGCTGTCAGCTTTACAGCTCGTTTTTTCATAAAAGGGATTTTTCCACTCCATCAAAACCCCGTAATTCAAGGATTCTTCATCGTCTAAATAATTGCTGACGATACAGAGCGGTGAACGGCCGCAATGGAGGAGAAATGACAGTACAGGATCTTTCTTTTTTCCTTCTATAACATCCTCTACATATTGTGAAGCACTGATCTCATGTGCGTACTTATGATAAAAAGGAATACGTCCGCCGCCGAGTAACCGTTCCAATCGCTTTTCAACGGCTAATTCATACATCGTATTCATCAGCCATTTTCCTATTCCAAGCTTACGGTAATGCGGTGAAACCGAAATATCCGCTACGTATAACGTATTTGCCTGCGGATCATGACATGTAATATAGCCGTTATCTGTTGTCTCCGCCCATGTATGCTCGGGAGCATCGGGTTCAAAATGCACGATAAGAGAAGTCATCGAACCGACGATCTCACCATTAACCAGCGCGCATAAGGCGCCTTCCGGAAAGGTGTTGATATGGCTGGCAAGCTGTTCTTCTGACCACAGCAATTCCTGCGGAAATGGAGGGGGAAAACACTCTTTCTGAAGAGAAAGCAAGCCCTCTATGTCTGTTCTCAAATAATTTCTGATCGTCAGCCGCTCAAATTTAATGCCATTATGGACATACATCTGTTTAAAAATGATAATCACTCTCCTTGTGCGGTTTATTATATCGTAATCCAAACTGCTGAAACACATATAGTTAGAATTTTCAGTAAATATCTTGTGATTTCAATATAATTTATTTTATGATTATTCATTTTTTGGGTGAAAAGGCCGATATAGAAAATAGGAGGGGATTGGTTTGTATAAAAAACTTCACATGAAGATTGCTGTTTTCGTTTCTATCATGTTAATCGTCACAGTTGTTCTTTTGATGCTTTCTTCTTACCTGACGTTAAAACCGATGATTACAGAGGATGGGAAAAACACGACACAAAACGTAACAAACTCGCTTGAACAAAATATCGAACTGCAGTTAAAGAGTTATGACATTTCGCTGTTAAGATTGGCAAATGGAGAGTTAACACGTGCGTTTGTGACAAATTCAAGTAAAGAAGCTGCCAGGCTGTTTAATGATGACATTAAACAAATTAAAGAAAACGATGATTATGTGGCGATGGCCTATATAGGCACCGCAAAAAAAGAAATGTTTACATATCCGAAAGCAGAATTTGCAGAAGATTATGATCCGGTTTCTAGACCATGGTATAAGCGCGCGGCTGAAACACCGGATAAAGTCGTCTGGACGGAACCCTATAAAGATGTCGTGACGGGAGAAATGATCGTCACAGCTTCAAAAGCAATTCTTGACGGGCAGAAGGTGATAGGCGTTGCCAGTTATGATCTGAAACTTTCTTCCATCCAGACCATGGTAAATAAGCAAAAGGTGCCATACAATGGATTTGCTTTTTTAGCTGATGCAAGCGGCAATCTTTTAGCACATCCGTCAAACCAAGGAAAAAATATCTCCAAGGACCAAACATTAAAAACCATTGCATCTGACAAAAACGGGATACAAGATGCAAAGGGAAAAATGATTGTGTATCAAACGGTTGGAGAAACGGGATGGAAAGTCGGAACACAATTTGACACAAATCAATTAATGTGGATTTCAGATAAAATGAATCGGGCGAACCTTTTCATCTCACTCATCGCGCTGGCGGTGACGATTATTCTCAGCTACTTCCTCGCCAAAACAATAACCGGGCCGATCCAGCAGCTGATTGCAAAAACAAAGGCCGTCTCTGCAGGCGATTTGACAGTACAGGCAGAGTCAAAGACCAAGGATGAAGTCGGCATGTTAACAAGAGACTTTAATCAGATGGTTGAAAACATGAAGGAAATGGTGGAACAAGTCAGACATTCTTCAGGAAAAGTGTCTGACACCTCTGAACAATTAACAGCTGTCTCCGCTGAAACCAATGAAACGAGCGGACAAATTGCAAAAGCGATCGAAGAAGTGGCAGCAGGGGCAACGGAACAGGCTTCAGAAGTTGAGACCATTAACGAAAAATCAGAAAACCTGTCTGCTAAAATCAGACGAATTGCTGATCAGGCAGGCGGCATGAAAGCACGTTCAAAATCCTCAGAGGATGCAAGCTATAAAGGGCTTGACGCGCTCGGCCAGCTGCTGATGAAATCAAACGAAGCCAATACGGAAACAAAGAAAGTCGAAACGATGCTGCTGGATTTGGAAAATCAAACGAAGAATATTGAAGAAGTGGTTACTGCGATTTCAAATATTTCGGATCAAACCAATTTACTTGCCTTAAATGCCAGTATTGAAGCAGCCAGAGCCGGTGAAAGCGGACGCGGATTTGCAGTTGTGGCTGAAGAGGTGCGGAAGCTTGCCGAGCAGTCAGCGCTTTCCACCAAGCATATCAGTGAGACAGTGAAGCTGATTCAGCTTGAAACAAAAGAGGCTTCTCACGCAATGGTTGAAGCAAGTAAAATGAATGATGAACAAAACAGCGCAATTCATGAGACTGGTGAAGTATTAAACACCATCACCGCGGAAATGCAGTCACTTGTCCAAGGTATTGATCAAATTTACGAAGAAATACAAAGAATGAGTGAAGAACAGCTTGCCATTTCTGAAGCGATTCAAAGTATCTCAGCTATATCACAGGAATCGGCTGCTGCAGCGGAGGAAGTCAACGCCTCAACCGATGAACAGCTGATCACGCTTGAGAAAGTCAAACACTCAACTGATACATTAAAACATGCAAGCCAAGAGCTTATGAACGCTATTGCTAAATTTACATTATAATCAACATTGGATACCCAGGACTTTTTCAAGTTTTGGGTTTTTTTATTTTTTAGACTCTACTATATGATTACTAGATATGGTAGTCTAGAAAATGATAAATTTTAACTAAATGAAATCTAACGTCTGGGGGAATTTACTTGAAAAAAACAGTCGGTTTTATCGGTCTTGGAGTAATGGGAAACAGTATGGCTTCACATATCCTTAAAGATGGACATCACGTATTGGTGTATACCCGGACAAAAGAAAAAGCGGACAGCATACTGGAAAAAGGCGCGGTGTGGAAAGACACTGTAAAAGAACTATCGAAAGAAGCGGATATCATTATTACAATGGTAGGCTATCCCAGTGATGTAGAAGAAGTGTATTTCGGCAGCAGCGGAATTATTGAACATGCTAAAAAAGGTGCGTATCTCATTGATATGACGACTTCCAAACCGTCGTTAGCCAAAAAAATTGCGGAGGCAGCCAAAGAAAAATCATTATTTGCCTTAGACGCACCTGTTTCAGGAGGTGACATCGGCGCGCAAAACGGAACACTGGCGATTATGGTCGGAGGAGAAAAAGAAGCGTTTGAAGCTTGCCTGCCCATCTTCACTTTAATGGGAGAGAATATTCAATATCAAGGGCCGGCAGGAAGCGGGCAGCACACAAAGATGTGTAATCAAATCGCGATTGCAGCAGGTATGATCGGTGTAGCCGAAGCGATGGCTTATGCCCAAAAATCAGGCCTTCAGCCGGAAAATGTTCTGAAGAGCATTACAACTGGAGCGGCAGGAAGCTGGTCATTGTCAAATCTCGCCCCGCGTATGCTGAAGGGTGATTTCGAGCCAGGATTTTATGTAAAGCATTTTATCAAAGATATGGGAATTGCCTTAGAGGAAGCTGAATTAATGGGTGAAGAAATGCCAGGCTTGTCGCTTGCGAAATCATTATATGACCAACTTGCCGCACAAGGAGAAGAAAACAGCGGAACCCAAAGTATATATAAGCTTTGGGTGAAATAAAAAGAGATTGCCTGTCCAAAACAGGCAATCTCTTTTTATTATTTTCCGATGAATTGCTGTGTCCAGTAGCTGCCGGATTCAACATAACCGACACCGATGTGTGTGAAGTTAGGGTTAAGAATGTTTTTTCTGTGGCCCTCACTGTTCATCCAAGCTTTTACTACTTCTTCAGGTGTTTTTTGTCCTTTAGCAATGTTTTCACCAGCTGTTTTGTAGCTGATTCCGAAAGATTTCATCATATCAAACGGTGAGCCGTACGTTGGGCTTTGGTGATCAAAATAGTTCTTGTCTTTCATATCCTGTGATTTTGCATGTGCAGATTTGCTTAATGTTTCATCAATTTGAAGCGGTTTTAAACCTTGTTTTTGTCTTTCTGCATTTGTCAGCTCAACAACTTTTTTCTCATATGCACTTACAGATGAAGGTGCAGCTGTTGTTGTATTATTGCTTGTTTTTTCAGGAGTAGCCGGTGCTTTAGCAGCAGTGCTTTTATCAGCAGCGGCTTTTTCAGGAGCCTTTTGGGCTGGCTTTGCAGCTTCGGGCTTTTGAACATCCTGAATCTTCATGTTGGATTGTTTCGCGTGCTTTTGAAGAAGCTTCTCGAGCTCTTTTTCGTTAGCCGCATTTAGTGTTTTTATATTTGTTTTAATATGTAGCTTTTTCACTACATCCTTAAGTGTAAGGTTTTGCACTGTGTTCCCCGTTTTGACCGTTACCACAGGCTGGCAGGAGAGTTCTTTCGCTGATGCTTGCTGTACGCCTCCGAATGTGAATAATCCAACCGCAGCGGCAGCAGATAAAATAAATGCTTTTTTCATTAGTTCGTAACCTCCTAGAGTTGTTTGTTTTCTACAAAAAAATCATAACATAGCTTTTTTGTCATAAAGAAACCATCACTTTCCTTTGACAAATGGTGATTGTCATTTTTGTAATCAAAACGCGCTGAACCGCTGATGACAAGCGAGTAACGCGTATGTAGGGACTTTATCTCACAGTTACATAGCTTCCTATTTTTTGAATCGTTAGTTATATTTTAATGTATTTCAATATTGACAACTTTTTTTATCCCTTTTCGCTGTAACAACTATTACAAAGGTGTTACAATTAAAAACAGTATATGTAAATATATTGAATGATTTGAGAGGGGTAACCAGAAGTGACTGAAATAGGACGTGAACCAAAGAAAAAGCGCAAAGGAAACAGAGCAATCAGAATGAATCTGTATTTCCTGGCGGTCTTTGTTCTATTTACTGCATTAATCTTTAAGCTTGGCGTTGTTCAGATTGTCGAAGGTGAACAGCATGAAGAAAACGCTAAGAGAGCTAATGCGAAGACAGCGTATTATCCAGCGCCTCGGGGGAAGATGTATGACAGAAACGAGAAAGTGGCTGTTGAGAACCAGAGCGTGCCGGAAATTGTGTATGTCTCAACATCAAGCACAAAAACAGAGGACAAAATCAAAACAGCTAAACGGCTTGCCGCTTTGATCGATATTGATACCGAATTTTTAAAGGATAGAGATTTACGTGATTACTGGCTCGCTTCTCATCCAAAAAAAGCTCTCGGCCTGTTAAAGGAATCTGAAAGCAATCTGAAGGGGACACAGGCTTACAAGCTTCAAGTTGAACGCGTCCCGGCTGAAGATTTGAAGGCCATCCAGCGGGATGACGAAGAAATGCAAACCGCGGCCATATACACAAGATTTTCAAGCGGGAATGCGTATGAACCTCAGATTGTAAAAGCGATGGACCCGAATGACAGCAACGGCAACGGCAAAAACGGATCATTGCTTGATGAAAAGAAAAACTCCTCGCAAAGACCGAAAAATGATTTAACATATGATGAAATTTCTATTGTGTCTGAGCATTTAGAAGAGCTGCCGGGGATAGATGTCGTAAACGATTGGACACGAAAATACCCTTATGACAAAACACTTTATTCCGTTTTTGGAGGTGTCACAACACCTGATCAAGGGCTGCTCAGCGACCGGAAAGACTTTTATGTTACGAGAGGCTATGCGAGTAATGACAGAGTCGGCAAAAGTTATTTGGAGTATCAATATGAGGACTATTTAAATTCTCAAAAAGAAAAAGTGGAATACGTGGAAGACAATAAAGGAAATGTCGTCAGCCAGAAAACAATCGACAAAGGCAGCAGGGGCTATGATCTTCGGCTTTCATTTGACATGGAGCTGCAGGCAAAGGTAGAAAAGATTGTTGAAGAAGAAGTGAGAAATAGCCGCGCGCGCGGAAACTATATGCTTGACCGGGCCTTTGTTGTGATGATGGATCCGAATAACGGCGATATTTTGTCGATGGCAGGAAAAAAGATAGATTTAGAAACAAATAAGATTCAAGATTATGCGATCGGTGCTTTTACAACCCAATATGAAATGGGATCAGCTGTTAAGGGTGCAACCGTTCTCGCGGGCTATCAGGATGGGATACCACATTATAAATATTTCCATGATGCGCCGATGCATTTAGGAAGGAACCTCATAAAAAAATCTTACACAAATATGGGAACCATCAATGAATTAACGGCTTTGCAAAAAAGTTCAAACGTATATATGTTTAATGTTGCTATGCATATAGCTGGGGTAACGTATAAGCCGTATGGACCGCTTCCTGCTGATCAGAAGGATCTGCAAAAAATGAGAAATTACTACAGCCAGTTTGGCCTTGGAGTCAAGACTGGTGTTGACCTGCCGCAGGAATCTGCAGGAATGCAAACGACACCTGATGTTGTAGGGGGCTTAATTTTAGACTTGGCCATCGGTCAATATGATACATACACACCGCTTCAAATGGCGCAGTACATTTCTGTGATTGCAAACGGAGGATACCGTGTACAGCCTAGAATCGTCACAAGCATACATGAGCCAGGCAAAAAAGATGAACTCGGTAAGGCAATCGAGCAAAGGAAACCTAAAGTGCTGAATAAGATCAATAATTCCCAAAGTGATTTACAGCAAGTGCAAACAGGTATGAAATTAGTAACCTCTTCAGGAACAGCTAAAAATACTTTTACAGAAGATGTGTCGGGAAAAACTGGAACAGCAGAAACATATTACTACGGCACGAATCGCAACTGGTGGGGGAAAAAAACATACAATCTGACTTTTGTCGGCTATTACCCATCGAAAAATCCAAAAGTGGCCTTTAGTGTCGTTGTGCCGTCAGTAGATGATGACGATAAAATCAATAAAATTATTGCCAAAAGAGCCATACACGCTTACGCAGAGCTCGAAAAGAAAAATAGCGAAAAATAAAAAACAGGGTGCACATCTGACAGATTGTGTGCCCTTTCTTTTCCTCAAAAATTAGAGATCACTATAAGAATAGAAGGAGAATACTCATTTTCTAGCGAATCATACTAGGTAAAAGTCAATCTGTAAATGTCGAACATGATAATCATGCAAAGGAGGGATTCTGTGGAACAGGATACGCAGTATGTTAAGCCATTTCAAACGAAAACCGATATTCATGCAGTCTTGGCTTCTAATGGACGCATCATTTATATATCAGCCAACTCCAAACTGTATCTGGGTTATCTTCAGGGAGAAATGATCGGATCATTCCTCAAGACATTTCTGCATGAGGAAGACCAATTTTTAGTTGAAAGCTATTTTTATAATGAACATCATCTGATGCCGTGCACCTTTCGTTTCATTAAAAAAGATCATACGATTGTATGGGTGGAGGCTGCAGTAGAAATTGTGACGACGAGAGCTGAGCGGACGGAACGGGAAATCATTTTGAAAATGAAGATTCTCGAAGAAGAGTCCGGGCATCAGCCTCTTACCTGCGAAAAACATGAAATTGAGCCTGCGAACCCGGAATCAACTACATATATAACGGATGATTATGAGCGGCTAGTTGAAAATCTTCCAAGCCCGCTATGCATCAGTGTCAGCGGCAAAATCGTCTATGTAAACAGCGCGATGCTTTCCATGCTGGGAGCAAAAAGCAAGGATGCTGTTATTGGCAAATGGTCCTATGAATTTATTGAGGAAGAGTATCATGATATCGTGAAAAACAGAATTATACGAATGCAAAAAGGAATGGAAGTCGGAATGATTGAACAGACGTGGAAAAGGCTTGATGGCACACCTGTTCATTTAGAAGTGAAAGCGTCCCCGACCGTCTACAAAAACCAGCAGGCTGAACTGCTTCTGCTAATCGATATCTCTTCAAGGAAAAAATTCCAAACCATCCTGCAAAAAAGCCGTGAACGATATCAGCTGCTGATTCAAAATTCAATCGATACTATTGCTGTGATTCATAATGGGAAATGGGTGTTTATGAATGAGTCGGGAATTTCGCTGTTTGAAGCGGCGACCTATGAGGATTTAATCGGCAAAAATATATACGATCAGCTCCACCCTTGCGATCATGAGGACGTGAAAGAGAGAATCCAAAACATTGCCGAGCAAAAAACAGAATCGGAAATCGTTAAGCAATCATGGTTTACCTTTCAGAACAGGGTCATCTACACGGAAATGGTCTGCATTCCGACGACCTTTTTCGGTGAAGCGGCTGTCCAAGTCATTCTGCGTGATATTTCTGAGAGAAAACAAACAGAGGAACTCATGCTTAAATCAGAAAAATTATCTATCGCAGGACAGCTCGCAGCGGGAATCGCGCATGAGATCCGCAATCCGCTTACCGCGATTAAAGGGTTTTTACAGCTGATGAAACCGACGATGGAAGGAAATGAACATTATTTTGACATTGTATTCTCTGAGCTCAGCCGAATTGAATTAATACTCAGTGAACTGCTGATGCTGGCAAAGCCCCAGCAGAATGCCGTGAAAGAGCATTTGAACTTGAAAAAACTAATCGGTGAAGTCTCTGCGCTGCTGGAAACCCAGGCGAATTTAAACGGGATTTTCATCAGAACCCGTTATGAGAAAGACAGCATTTATATAAACGGGGACCAAAATCAGCTGAAGCAGGTATTCATTAATTTAATAAAAAATGCAGTAGAATCTATGCCTGACGGAGGCACTGTAGACATTATCGTAACAGAGGATAAGCATTCTGTTCATGTTACCGTCAAGGACGAAGGGGAGGGCATACCTGAAAAGGTGCTCAACCGTATTGGAGAACCATTTTTAACGACAAAAGAAAAGGGAACAGGGCTCGGGCTGATGGTAACATTTAATATCATTGAGAATCATCAAGGCGTTATCCATGTAGACAGCCAGCCGGATAAAGGCACAGCGTTTAAAATCTCATTTCCAAAAAAATAAAACAACGGCTTAAACGCCGTTGTTTATATCGTCTGCATCGATTCCCTTTTCTTTAGTACAAATAATTCTAAACGATCTAATCCTTCTCTTAATGTGTCCAGCGAGTATGCAAAAGACAGCCTTACATATCCTTCACCAAACGCTGAGAACGAGCTGCCGGGCACAAGCGCCACACCAGCATCCTCCAAAAGAGCCATACTAAAGTCAAACGAAGACATCCCAAAGGATTTAATAGAAGGAAAAATATAAAATGCGCCAGACGGTTTTACGACATCAAGACCCATCGACACGAGGCGGTCATACACATAATCGAGCCGTTTTTTGTACTGCTCTCTCATGATCAGGGCGTCGTCAAATCCGTTAGTCACAGCTTCAAGCGCTGCCTTTTGAGAAATAGAGGACGCACATGACACATTGTATTGATGAACCTTTAAAATGTGTTTTGCTATGTCTTTCGGAGCGAATAAAAATCCGATTCTCCATCCCGTCATGCTGTGGGACTTTGACAAGCCATTAATGACAATGGTTTGATCCCGCAAATGTGTTGCAATCGAATGGTGCGGTCTGTCATATGTTAATTCGCTGTATATTTCGTCTGACAATACGAAGACATTTCTGCCTTTTAATAGAGCCGCGATGCTTTTCAGCTCTTCTTCAGATAATGTCACACCGGTAGGGTTTGACGGATAAGGAAGCACGACACACTTGGTATTGGGAGTCAGAGCTTCTTCAATCAGCCGGGCTGTGAGTTTAAACCCGTGAGACGTCGTGTCAACAATGACAGGCTTGGCACCGCATAAATTGATAATAGGTTCATAACCCGGATATATCGGACCTGGCATAATGACTTCATCGCCGGGAGACAGAATGGTGCGGAATGCTGCATCAATGGCTTGGCTTGCTCCTGTTGTGATCATTATTTCACTTTCAGCTTCATAGTTGAAGTCTGCTTTTTTCTTCATATAAAGCTGAACAGCTTGTCTCAATTCCAGGTAGCCGGCATTTGGAGTGTATGACGTAACGTTGTCATCAATGGCTTTTTTTGCGGCAGCTTTCACATGATGCGGCGTGAAAAAATCAGGCTGGCCGATCGTAAGTGAAATGACATTTTCGTGTTGAGATACAAGATTTGAGAATTTGCGTATTCCTGAAATTTCAATCTCTCTGGCTTTCGGATTCAGCAAATGTTCCATAATTCATCACCTTAATATATATAATGAGTTTCTCCTATTTTACCACTAGCTGGCCATTTGTCACCTTTTTAACCGATATATTTCGATTGTATGCGCCTATTTACTAGAACATACCTTCCTTCTCAGAAAAAAAGAAGACAACCAGCGATTTGATTGTCTTTATTGTATCATGTTCTATTATTGTTTATATGTGCCAATTTCATCAATAACCATAGTCAAAATGAAGGTCTTCGTGCCAAATCATGTACGGGGGATGCTCTTCTTGAAGATCAGCAGATTCTTTCTTTATATGAAGATAAGTCTCTTCACTGATATCCTCTAAAACAGTCATTTCATTTTCTTTAAATATTACTAAAGTACCCATTATTTACACCCTTCTTTGGAAAAATCCTTGACTATTTTATCACTGTCAGTTGGAAAGTCAATGGTCATTAGGAAAAAAGTTTCTTTTTTAAGGTTATCAGCATAACTGTCGCCAGAATAGGATTTTGAAGAGCCTCACCATTCATTTTTTATAATTTTCGCCGATATATACAGTACAATACTGAATGCGAATAGCGAGGGATTGAATTGTCGTTACAACAATACGAAATTTTATTGGATTCTGGTACAAATGAATTAGAAATTGTGAAGTTTGGCGTTGGTGGCAATGCTTTCGGCATTAACGTCATGAAAGTGAGAGAGATTATTCAGCCTGTCGAGGTCACATCAGTGCCTCACTCCCACCAGCATGTAGAAGGAATGATTAAACTAAGAGGAGAAATTCTCCCAGTCATCAGCCTGTTTTCCTTTTTCGGGGTGGAGCCTGAGGGATCAAAAGACGAGAAGTATATCGTAACCGAATTTAATAAGCGAAAAATTGTTTTCCATGTCGGGTCTGTTTCTCAAATTCACAGGGTTTCATGGGAAGCAATTGAAAAACCGACTTCTCTAAATCAAGGAATGGAGCGGCACCTCACAGGGATTATCAAACTGGAAGAAACGATGATCTTTTTGCCTGATTATGAAAAAATCATCTATGATATCGAATCAGACTCAGGTGTTGATACGTACAATATGCATACCGAGGGCTTTGATGAAAGAAGAACTGATAAAAAGCTTATCATTGTAGAAGACTCACCGCTTCTGATGCGCCTTTTAAAAGATGAATTAACCGAAGCTGGATACAACAATATTACAGCGTTTGAGAATGGAAAAGATGCATATGACTATATCATGAACCTTACCGAAAGCGGCAATGATTTAACAGAACAAATCGATATGATCATCAGTGATATTGAAATGCCGAAAATGGACGGACACAGGCTGACAAAGCTGCTTAAAGACAATCCGAAGAGTTCTGATGTGCCGATTATGATTTTCTCATCATTAATAACAGATGATTTGCGTCACCGGGGAGAAGTGGTCGGCGCCGATGAGCAAATCAGCAAGCCGGAAATCAGCGATCTGATTAAAAAAGTGGATACGTATGTGATCGATTAATAAAAAAAGCCGGATGCCATAAGTGGCATCGGCTTTTTTTATTAAAAATAACTCTCGCCGAGTTTCTTAAAGACAGGCTTATGATAAGCGGGCTGCTGGCGATTCGTCACAAGCGGCTTTTCTTTCATGCCGACGTATTTTTGCAATAGGTGTTTTGCTTTTGTTAAAGACATTTGAGCTTTTGGATTTCGGTACGACTGATTAAGTGTACCTAAATGCGGAAGATGTTCGAAGTCTTCTTTAGTTGGAGGCATGTGAAAATAGTAGTCTCCGATTGAGATAAGCACGTCCGATTGCTGTTGGCTGAACCTTGGATTTTTTGAAAAATGAAGCCCTATTTTCTTACCTTTACCTTCTTTGACAAGCTTTTGCAAAGCCCGTTTTTTCAGCAGATATAGGTATTTAGGGTTGGGGGCGGTTTTTGCATGGCGGTTCACAGTGTAAACTGCTTTTGAAAGATTTTCTACGGTTGGCTGCAGATCTTTCGAGTATGCATGGTCGTCCATTATTTCTCTCCTTTGCTCTTATCAAATTTCTTATGATTAGATTATACTTTTTTAAGGTTGAAATGCAAATATTGAATGCAAAAATGCGCTTTTTCTATGGAAAAAAGCGCATTTTCAACTTATATTATACAGATTTTGCTTTCTTTTTCGGCTGAGCCTGAAATGTTTCCTGTACATTCACTTCTACAGCCTGCGCACTGTATTTTGGCAGTGCGACAAAATAGAAAATGAAAACAGCTAAAATGAAAACGCCCATGCCGTAATACAGATAATCGATGTTTGATACAAACTTAGGGAATAACAGCGCCACTAAGCCAAGTGTCAAAGACTGCGCAAACATCATAAAAGGATCTTGCCAGCCGCTTACACGTCCCATCAGCTTCGGATGGACAATCTTAGGCATCCATCCCCCAATGGCGATGTTTACCGGACCGATGCACATCCCCAGTACAAAAGTAGTTGCATAGTACACCCATAAAACTTTGGTGTAGCCAAGGACAAAAATCAGCAAGCCTGCAATTAAAATCGGCACCGACATTAAAAAGTGAGGCTTCACTTTTTTAGAGATTAACGTGCCGATCACACTTCCTGCCAAAAGCCCAAACCCGATTGCGATTGTAAATACGGATGTATGCCATTCATAACGGTCGGGTGCCAGTCCATACTTCATTGTAAACATTGGCAATACAGCAAATCCTCCGTTCACAAAACCAAAAACAAAGAAACCGAAAATAAGAGAGGCCAGCAGCTTGTTTTTTAAAATGTAGACAATGCCTTCCTTAAAATCGTTTATCGAATCCTTGACGGAAGCTTGTCTCCAGTTAAATGTGCCGTTCGGCTGTCTGGCTTCTTTCGGAATCCGGCAGGTGCGGATAAGCAGGCCGGAAATAATAAAGCTGACAAAATCAAGAATAATCGCTCCATGAATTCCGATTGTGTTATACATAAAAGCACCGATTCCAACGCCAAATACCATAAAGATACTAAAAAGCATCTGATTAAGCCCGGCCGCTTTCGCATAATGCTCCTTCGGCAGGATGGCTTGTACTAAACTGTTTTCTGCAGGAAAGAAAAACTTGGTTACAGCGCTTCTGACAAACAAAATACAGAAAACAAGAGGAATATTGCCGGTAAATAAAGTGAAAAAAAGTACGACAGTCAGGGCGGCTCTGATCCAATCACAGTTTTCCGCGACTTTTTTTCTGTCAAACCGGTCCGCAACGACTCCCACAAGCAAAAACACAAATACTGTAGGAAGGGAATACATCAGTTCAGCCAAGGTTGTGTAAGAAGGCTGGCTGCTGAAGCGGTCCAGCAAGAAAAAAGCAAATGCCATGTTGCCTACTGTCGTGCCCATTTGAGAAGCGAGTGCTGCGAAAAATAGACGAACAAAATTACGATTTTTAAATATATCCATAAAAACGCTCCTTACCCTAAAGGTCCCACTTTATCATATTATAAACCGCCTGTTTTTGAAACAAATAAGAAAACATTACCGGTTAATCATGACTCTTGTTCCGTTTGGCACAATTGAAGCGAGTTCTAGAACATCTTTGTTATGCATGCGGATACAGCCTTTAGACACAGCCTTGCCAATCGAAGCGGGATTATTCGTTCCGTGTATTCCATAGTGCTGCCTTGAAAGGCTCAGCCAATAAGCGCCAAATGGGCCGCCGGGATTGCGTTGGCGGTTAATAATGTAGAACTCGCCAGTTGGTGTTTGTGTCAGTATTTTACCGACGGCGATCGGATAAGTTTTTATTACCTGATTATTTTGGTACAAAGTAAGGGTTTTAGCCCCAATAGAGACTGCAATATGATATGGGATCGTATTTGGGTCTGGCAGACCGGGGATGACAATGCGCTGTCCGGCGATAACTCCTGATTGCAGCGATGGATTGGCTTGGATCAAAGCAGCAGTGCTGATTCTGAAATCGGCCGCGATGCTGGTGAGTGTATCGCCTTGTTTAATCTGGTACGTAAGCAGTTTCCTCATCCTCCCTTTTTTATTTATAAGTATTGATGAGGAACCCATTCTGCTACATTAAGTTGTGCTTTTTAATGTAAAGACTGTGATTTCAGGTTTAGCCAGAAATCGCAAAGGCAGTCTCGTCATCCCGAGGCCGCGGTTCACATAAATATGAGTGTCGCCTGTTTGGTACATTCCTTCGGTATAGACTTTTCCGTACGGAGGCGTAATAAGCGGTCCGTAGAAGGGCAGCTGGATCTGCCCGCCGTGTGTGTGTCCGGATAGCTGCAGATTGACAGGATATGTTTTTGTATTCAAGGCAGCATCAGGCTCATGGACGAGCAAAATGGAAAAAAGCCTTTCGCTTAGTTTCGATAGGGTGCCTTCATAATCGGGCTTGCCGAGCATTAAATCATCGAGCGCAGCGATCTCAATTTCGCTGCCGTCTGTGAGCGTCAATTTTTGATAGGCGTTGCGGAATACCGTAAAACCTCCTGATGACATCAGGCTTTTATAAGCATCGGTTCCATAGCCGCCGTGATCATGATTGCCGTAAACACAAAACTTGCCGAAGGGTGCTTGCAGCTTTCTCAAAAAAGGAATCACTGCCTGATAATGTTGATACGTATCAGGGTTATCGATAATATCCCCGGTAAAAACAATTAAATCAGGCTTAGTTTCATTGATCGTCAGGATGACAGTTCTAAAGTCTTCAAGCGTAAAATAATCGCTTAAATGTGTATCACTGAACTGCACGATTTTAAAACCGTCAAATCCATGGGGAATGAGAGAGCTTTTAATCGTGTGTTTAGTAGTCTCAATCATATGCGGTTCCAGATAGCGGGCATAGCCATATCCCCCGCTGGCCGTTAAAACCCCGGCCGCAAAAACGCCGAGCGTTCCTTTTAAAAATTGTCTTCTGGATATCTTTTTCATTTCAAACCAACCTTTAGTAGAGTTTTTCTATTATATCACCTGTAACTTGAAAAAATCTCATCTTAGCATGTACTGACAGAAGCTTGCGTATAATGGTAGAATAATATTGAATGAATACTCATTCATAACAGGAGGGATCATACAATGGAAAAAAAGGTTGTTATTATTACCGGCGGGTCAAGCGGCATGGGAAAAGCAATGGCAAAAAAACAGGCCGAATTGGGCTGGAATGTCATGATAACAGGGCGGAACCATGAAGCACTTGAAGAAACAAAAAAAGAAATTGAAACCTTTGAGGGCCAAGTTGCCTGTTTTCAAATGGATGTCCGTTCTGATTCTGGGGCAGCACAAATGGTTGCAGAAGCGTTACATGTGTTTGGGCGTCTTGATGCACTTATTAATAATGCGGCCGGCAATTTTATTTGCCCGGCAGAAAAGCTCACTCCCAATGGATGGAAAGCGGTAATTGAGATTGTATTAAATGGCACGTTTTTTTGCAGCCAAGCCGCAGCCAGGCACTGGATTGAGCATCAGCAGAGGGGTGTTATTCTAAATATGGCCGCCACATATGCGTGGGGAGCGGGAGCGGGGGTTGTTCATTCCGCTGCGGCAAAAGCTGGCGTATTGTCGCTCACTAGAACTCTCGCCGTAGAGTGGGGCAGTCAATACGGAATCCGTACAAACGCGATTGCACCCGGTCCAATTGAACGAACAGGCGGTGCAGAGAAGCTTTTTGAATCAGAAAAAGCGATGTCCCGCACGCTGAACAGTGTGCCGCTCGGCCGGCTTGGCACACCCGAGGAAATCGCCGCCTTGGCCGCGTTTATGCTTTCTGCTGAAGCGTCCTATATGAATGGGGAATGTGTCACTCTGGATGGGGGGCAATGGCTGAATCCTTATCCGTTTTAAAGCATATTAAACTTTGGATTCAATGTGGTATAATCAGACAAAGATAGAGAAGCAGGTGATAACATGTTGGATCCACTTGATATTTTAACGAACATTGATGATGTCCTCCCATATTACCAGGCGATTTTCAGTGCCGAGGAGCAGAAAATCGTCGGATATGAGGTGCTGGGACGTATATTGGCAGATTCAGAAATTCAAAGTCTCGGACCCTTTTTTTTAGATGCGGGGATACCCGAAGAATATAAGTTAGAGGTTGATAACAGAATTATCCGCCAGGCTCTTGACCGCTTTTTAGAAGCGGATTCTGATCTGCTGATTTTTATGAATCAGGATGCCAATCTTTTAATGCTTGATCACGGCGAAAGCTTTCTTGAGCTTCTGAAAGAATATGAAGAGAGAGGGATCGAACTTCATCGTTTCGTGCTTGAAATTACAGAGCACAATTTTGAAGGGGATATTGAGCAGCTTTACCATATGCTTGCCTACTATCGTACATACGGAATCAAAATTGCAGTTGATAATATCGG
This sequence comes from Bacillus sp. AF23, assembly GCF_020861455.1. Classification (NCBI taxonomy): domain Bacteria; kingdom Bacillati; phylum Bacillota; class Bacilli; order Caryophanales; family Bacillaceae; genus Bacillus; species Bacillus sp. AF23. The sequence goes on along the minus strand of NZ_JAJHVY010000016.1, from coordinate 100,299 downwards.
AAAAGAAAGCAGCAATCTGGACAGAATTGCGCTGCTATCGCCAGATTTGTTAAAAATCGATTTACAGGCGCTGAAAATCTCACAGCCATCTCCGTCTTATGAGCATGTGCTGTACAGCATTTCATTATTAGCTAGAAAAATCGGTGCGGCGCTGCTTTACGAAGATATTGAGGCGAATTTTCAGCTTCAATACGCATGGAGAAATGGCGGCCGCTATTTTCAGGGCTATTATTTGGTGTCCCCGTCAGAAACGTTTTTAGAGAGAGATGTATTGAAGCGAAGACTTAAGACTGAATTTCACCAATTTATCACACATGAGAAAAAGAAACTAGAAACCGTCTATGAGCACTCTGAACAGTTTTACAAACGGGTGCACCAGGCTGTTACATCATTGCGAAAAAACAGCCAGTCTCCGGATGATGACTTTATTAAAAAGCTGGCGGAAGAGCTGACGGACTGCAGCTTTAGAATTTATATCTGTGATGGAGAAGGCGATCAGCTGACTGGAAATGTTTTTAAACAAGACGGAGAATGGATTTACCAGCCGGAGTATACGGAGAAGAACTGGAGCTGGCGTCCTTATTTTCTGGAGAACATCATGAGAATGAGAAACCTCAGAAAAGGGTTTTTCAGTGATTTGTACAGCGATTTGGAAACAGGCGAAATGATCAGAACGTTTTCATATCCGATGGATGATCAAATATATTTGTTTATAGACCTGCCGTATTCTTATTTATATGAGCAGGATGGATTGATTTAAACGGCTGAAGAGCCGTTTTTTTTATGAGTTGAAAAAATATCAAAAAACGATTGACATTGATACTGAGAATCATTATCATTTAATTATAGAGAGAAGCTACTCTCTGTTCCCCAACCCCTCTATCAGATCAAGATCCGAAAAGCTTGGCGCTACCCCCGCCAAGTTTTTTATTTGTCAACGCATAAGACAATCCATAGAAACAATAAACCTTATTAGTGGTAAACAACGGCACTAGGAGGTACAAACATGTTCAAAAGGAGCAACAGACTGCTTATTGACCTTCCAACCCCAGAACACCCTGACCCAAATGCGGCAGCGGCGGTTCAAGAGCTGTTAGGCGGCAAATTTGGTGAAATGTCCACTCTCAATAATTATATGTTCCAGTCCTTTAACTTTCGCAGCAAGAAAAAATTAAAACCGTTTTACGATCTTGTATCAAGCATTACCGCTGAAGAATTCGGCCATGTGGAGCTTGTGTCTAATACGATATCTTTAATGCTGACAGGTTCGACATTTAAAGGTGATCCCGACGTTTCACCGATGAGAGATGCAAAAAATAAACGAAATTCCCAGCATTTTATTGAAACGGCTCAAACGTCTTATCCGTTTGATTCGATGGGGAAAGCCTGGACCGGTGAAAATGTGTTTAACAGCGGAAATCTGGTGCTGGATTTGCTCCATAACTTTTTCCTGGAATGCGGCGCCCGAACTCACAAAATGAGAGTGTATGAAATGACTGATCATCCGGTGGCCAGAGAAATGATCGGTTATTTGCTCGTGCGCGGCGGCGTTCATATCGTGGCGTATGCCAAAGCGCTTGAGATTGCGACTGGCGTAAATATCGGCAAAATGCTTCCGATCCCGAACCTTGATAATAAACATTTTGATACAGCCAGAAAATTCGAAGATCAGGGAATTCATACGAAGCTGTATACATTCAGTGATACGGATTACAAGGATATCAATAAAATCTGGAAAGGTGAGCATCCGATAGACGGCAGTGAGCTTCATGTCATTGAGGGAAGCCCTAAGGGAGCGCCCGTTCCTGATTTCAGAGAAGTGCCGGAGGAATTTGCTCCCGGGATTTCAAAAGAGGATTTTGACGAAATTGCAAAAAGGCTGTTGGATTCTGCCGGAATATCAAAAAAATCATAATTGTGTGTATGACATTCCAAAAAAAGCCTCAAACTACGTAAAAATAGTTTTTTCACTTTTTTTCTTTTCTTAAATTCAGCAGGGAAAATGCCATCCTGTCCGACTTTATGGTATGATGCTCAATAGAACTTGTATTATAATAAATACTTGTTGATTTGAAGTTGTTTTTTGAAAGGAGTCTTTTTTTAGAATGTCACAATTAATGGGTATCATCACACGGCTGCAAAGTCTGCAAGAAACGGCGGAAGCGGCTAACGAGCCAATGCAGCGCTACTTCGAAGTAAATGGTGAGAAAATATGCAGTGTTAAATATTTCGAAAAAAATCAAACGTTTGAACTGACGGTTTTCCAAAAAGGTGAAAAGCCGAACACATATCCGTTTGATAATATCGACATGGTTTCAATCGAAATTTTTGAACTTCTGCAGTAAGACTCTTGATATAGGGGAAACAAGCTTTCGCTTTGCAGCATGTAATCGAAATAAACGGTAAGGAACATACTTGTTTCATGGTTGTAAATCCTTGAAAAGGAGTGTCGTCGTGGCCGATTCTTTTCTGTTTTATAATCTTTCAGAAGCACAGATGACCTTTCAAGATGTGATGGAACGGCTTAAAGCCTTTATTCGAAGGGATCCCCGTTCTTCATATGTGTTATCGATCGGAACCGATTCACAGGTTTATCGTGATTACACAAAGTTTATTACTGCATTACATTTGCATCGTACAGGCAAGGGAGCTTGGGGCTGCTTGAAAAACCACGCAGTCGACAGACCCATACATAGCCTTCGTGAAAAGATTTCGTTAGAAACGGCGTACAGTCAAGAAACAGCCGCCTATATTCTGGATGGACACTTGATGGATATTACCGATCTGCTCCTGCCTTTTACAGGCGAAGGGGCGGATCTTACATTTGAGGTTCACTTGGATATTGGGAAAAAAGGGCTTACAAAAGAACTGATTCAAGAAATGACAGGGCGCATAACTTCAATGGGGATTGAGGCTAAAATCAAACCGGATTCATACACAGCCTTCAGCTATGCAAATCGTTTCACAAAATAATTCCGGCTCGCAAGCCGAGGGAAATGTCGAATTATGCGGTTGACGATTGTTTTCTGATTACTTATTCTAGCGGTAGAGCTGAAAGTAAGTTTTCTTGCTTTCAGAGGTATTCAGTATAAAACAGGGGGCCTGATTACGAATGAGTCTTATCGGTGAACGATTTACAGAAGAAGAACAAAAACTTCTGCTGAATATCCTGATCAACCATGAGTATGCTATCGAGCTTTTAAGCAGTGAGATCAACGATATAGAGACAGGAACCAAAAACGTTGACGGAACCACCTACAAAAAACTTGTAACGCTATACGACCGATTTCGATTTGAAAATTAATGGCACACCTTATAATTGATACTCCTCCAAAGAGTATCTTTTTTATTGAAGGAAACTTTTCGACAAATACTGATAAAGTTTATATTATTGTAGTATAGGGAATGTATGTGTTGATGAAAATGAAAAGGGGTCGAAAACATGATAAGCTTGCAATCAGATCAGCTTCTTGAGGCAACAGTCGGACAATTTATGATTGAGGCGGACAAAGTAGCGCACGTTCAAGTTGGAAACAACCTGGAGCACGCTTTATTAGTGCTGACAAAAACAGGGTACACGGCCATCCCGGTGCTGGATGCGTCATATCGTTTACACGGCTTAATAGGGACCAATATGATCATGAACAGCATTTTTGGTCTTGAAAGAATTGAATTTGAAAAGCTTGACCAGATTACCGTTGAGGAAGTTATGCTGACTGATATTCCGCGTCTTCATATAAATGATCCGATTATCAAAGGATTCAGCATGGTCATTGATAACGGGTTTGTTTGCGTTGAAAATGATGATCAGGTCTTTGAGGGGATTTTCACAAGAAGAGTGGTTTTGAAGGAATTGCATAAGCATATTCGCTCATTGAACAAGTAGGCTGCTCAGCCTATTTTTTATTATATTTGCAGAGCAATAAAGAAAGCGCATACATAAATTAGGGTGAAAAGGACTTGAATCATAAACTAAGATTTTATTAGAATAGAAGATAAGAAAAACTTATTGACAATAAAAAGGAGGACGACATGCAGCTTCAAGAGCTTCATATGCTCGTAGTTTTAGCTGAGGAGTTAAATATGAGAAAGGCGGCGGAACGGCTTTTTGTATCCCAGCCGGCTTTATCTCAGCGTTTACAAACCATTGAAAAGGCGTGGGGGACAAAGATATTTTTAAGATCCCAAAAAGGATTGACGGTAACGCCGGCCGGAGAGAAAATCATTCAGTTTGCGAATGACGTTACGTTAGAGCAGGACAGAATTAGAGAAAAAATCGATGAGCTCGAAGGAGAAATTCACGGCACACTGAAGCTTGCCGTCGCCTCCATCATCGGCCAGCATTGGCTTCCTAAAGTTCTAAAAACGTATGTGGAAAAGTATCCGAATGCAAAGGTCTCGCTCATTACCGGCTGGAGCAGCGAAATGCTGAAAAGTCTTTATGAGGATCAGGTTCATATTGGCATTATTAGAGGAAACCCCGAGTGGAAAGGCCGCAAAGACTATTTAATGACAGACCATCTGTATTTAGTCGACACTGAAATCTCTTGTATAGAAGATATTGCTCATACAGAACGGCCGTTTATCCAATTTAAAAGCGACAGCACTTATTTTCAGGAGATTCAGCATTGGTGGCATCAAAAATTTAAAACGTCGCCAAAACAGACTATATTGGTTGATCAGATTGAAACGTGCAAACAGATGGCGCTGCACGGGATCGGATATGCGATTTTGCCGTCTGTTACCCTTCAGAACGAAGACAAAGTCAATAAAATGCCTCTGTTAGACGTGAAAGGCAACCCTATCGGGCGGGATACCTGGTTATTAGGCTATGAACCTGCTTTTGAACTGAAGCAAGTTCAAGCTTTTGTTTCAGTTGTAAAGGAGATGCTTGATCAAGAGCACCCATTTTAAGAGAAAAGACAGCACAAGGCTGTCTTTTTTTATTAATATATATTGACAATGAAAATCATTATCATTTAAAGTGATACATATGATATTGAAAATCATTATCAATTATGAGGTGATAACATGGCAAAAGCCTTGATTACATATGCCAGCATGTCAGGAAATACCGAAGACATTGCCGGAATTATAAAAGATACACTGCAGGAATATGGTTTAGACATTGATTGCATCGATATGGATGACGCGGAGGCATCGTCTCTGACTTCTTATGATTATGTGCTCATTGGCACCTACACATGGGGAGATGGCGATTTGCCTTACGAAGCAGAGGACTTTTTCGAAGAGGTTCAGCAGCTTCAGCTGAACGGTTTGAAAACAGCTTGCTTCGGCTCGGGGGATTACTCTTATCCAAAGTTTTGCGAAGCTGTTAATTTATTCAGTGACATGCTGCAAGAGGCGGGAGCTGCTGTCTATCAAGAAACACTTAAAATTGAGCTTGCCCCTGAAACGGATGATGACGTGGAAAGCTGCAGAGAATTTGCAAGAGGTTTTCTTGCATGGGCAGACTTTGTGAACAAGGGAAAAAGCCATGTTTCATAAAGGGGCGACAGCTGTTGCGGCATCGGCGTTTTCTGGCTATTTTGTGGCAGTGAAAAGAGAAGGCATTTTTCATTATTCTTTGGAACAAGGCTGGAAAAAGCTTTTTCATTTAAAAGCGAAAATACACTGCATCAGTTATATCGGTCCTTACTTATTCGGTGTCGGTGAAAAGGGAACGATCATTCGTTCATCTGACGAAGGGAAAAGCTGGACGATGTCGAGCTTCCCGACAAATGCGACAGTGTGGTCGATGACCGGCAGGAGTGATGGATTTGTTTGCGCCCATGGCAAGCATTGCATTTATGTATCAGAAGACTTCGGTATTTCGTGGCGGGTTGCCAAACCCTTTGCGGAATTTGAACATCCGCCTGTTATTCGTTCACTGTGTCTGCATGGCGGGAATCTTTATATTGGTACACAAATACACGAATGTTTCGGAGGGATTTGGGCTTACGATTTCAAACAAGGCGCTGTCCGAATGGTAAAAAAAGAAGACAGCCGTATGACGGCATCCATGCTTGTGTTCGATGATAAATGGCTGGTTGCTGCAATGGGCTCTGCAAAAGGAAAGCGCGGAGCCGTCACTGCACAACATATTTTAACGGCTGAAGAAGTCACGATACATTCCAGCATGATCAAAAAGGAAGAATCGTTTCTTGATATTTCAGAGGATGATGGCATTATTTATGTCACAACGGCTCAAGACGAAAATGGCTATTCGAGGATTTATCAGGCTGATCTTGAGGCCCGAGAGCTAAAATGGTTCGATACCATTAAAGGTCATGGATGGAGAGTCGCCAATCAAAGAGAAAATTTCTTTTGTGCAGGCTTGTATGAATGTAAATTTGTCCAGCCGTACGAAGTTTCAGCAATGATTCATTAGAGGAGGAATACGGAATTGGGGAAGATTTTGCTGGTTTACGCAACGATGTCAGGCAACACAGAAGCCATGGCTGATTTGATTGAAAAGGGTCTTCAGGAGGCGGAAGCGGAAGTAGATCGATTTGAAGCAATGGACATTGATGATGCCGAGCTGTTTAATGATTATGAACATATCATCTTAGGAACCTATACATGGGGAGACGGTGATCTGCCTGATGAATTTCTTGACCTTGCCGAAGAAATGGAGGCCCTTGACTTTACCGGAAAAACATGCGCCGTTTTCGGTTCCGGTGATACAGCATATGAATATTTCTGCGGTGCTGTAGATACGCTTGAAGAGAAAATAAAAGAACGAGGCGGCGAAATTGTGCTTCCTTCCGTAAAGGTTGAAATGAATCCTGAAGGGGAAGAAGAAGAAGTATTAAAGGAATTCGGCAGACAATTTGCCAGAAAAAGCGGCTGTGCTGTCTGATAGATGCAAAGGGAACTGCCGAGCGGGTGTTTCCTTTTTTTCTTGTCTTTGTATCTTTCCTTTGATACAGTAATGAGGTAGAAAATCAGGAGGAGGACTATACATATGAAAATGATGGACGCAAATGAAATTATTTCATTTATACAAAATAGTACAAAATCTACACCTGTAAAGGTTTATGTAAAAGGTGAGCTGGAAGGAATCAATTTCGGTGATTCTGCGAAAGCTTTTCTAAACGGAAACACTGGTGTTGTTTTCGGTGAATGGAGCGAAATCAAAACAGCAATTGAAGAAAACCAAAGCAAAATCGAAGATTACGTGGTTGAAAATGACCGCCGCAACTCTGCGATTCCTATGCTTGATCTTAAGGATGTCAAAGCGCGCATCGAGCCGGGTGCGATCATCCGCGACCAAGTTGAAATCGGCGATAACGCAGTCATCATGATGGGGGCTTCTATCAATATCGGATCAGTTATCGGAGAAGGTACAATGATCGATATGAACGTTGTTCTTGGCGGACGAGCTACTGTCGGTAAAAACTGTCACATCGGTGCGGGTTCTGTGCTTGCGGGCGTTATTGAGCCGCCATCCGCTAAACCGGTTGTCATTGAAGACGACGTTGTGATCGGTGCAAATGCTGTCGTACTTGAAGGTGTAACAGTCGGTAAAGGAGCTGTTGTCGCTGCGGGAGCGATCGTAGTGAACGATGTTGAGCCATACACAGTTGTTGCGGGAACACCTGCTAAGAAAATCAAAGATATCGATGAGAAAACAAAAGGCAAAACTGAAATCAAGCAGGAATTACGCCAGCTGTAAGGAATGATTTGATCAAAAAGGCGTGGATGATATATCCACGCCTTATTCGTATAGGCAGGAGGAAATGAAAATGAAGAAAGAGGAGCTCATTGCAATCCGCAGAGATCTGCACCGTATACCCGAGCTTGGATTTCAGGAATTCAAAACACAGCAATATTTATTAAACGTCTTGGAGCAATATCCGAAAGACAGAATTGAAATTGAAAAATGGAGAACCGGACTTTTTGTGAAAGTGAACGGAACAGCGCCGGAAAAAATGCTCGGATACCGAGCGGACATTGACGCGCTTTCAATCGAAGAGCAGACAGGGCTGCCGTTCGCATCAGAGCATCACGGCAACATGCACGCCTGCGGACATGATTTGCATATGACGATTGCGCTGGGCATCATCGACCACTTTGTTCATCACCCTGTTAAGCATGATCTGCTCTTTTTATTTCAGCCGGCAGAGGAAGGGCCAGGCGGAGCGGAACCGATGCTTGAGAGCGACGTCTTAAAAAAGTGGCAGCCTGATCTCATCACTGCGCTTCATATTGCGCCAGAGCTTCCGGTCGGCACCATCGCGACAAAAAGCGGTTTGCTTTTTGCGAATACATCAGAGCTTGTCATTGACCTGGAAGGCAAAGGGGGGCATGCCGCTTATCCGCACTTAGCTGAGGATATGGTTGTAGCGGCAAGCACACTCGTTACTCAATTGCAAACAATCATCTCCAGAAACACAGACCCGCTTGACAGCGCTGTGATTACTATCGGTACGATTACGGGCGGCTCCGCGCAAAATATCATTGCGCAAACAGCTCACCTGGAAGGCACAATCCGCACGCTTTCTGAAGAATCCATGAAGCAGGTAAAGGAACGGATCGAAGATTTAGTGAAGGGAATCGAAATCGGCTTCCGCTGTAAAGGAAAAGTGACGTATCCGTCTGTGTATCACCAAGTTTACAATACAAGCGGGCTCACAGAGGAGTTTATGTCTTTTGTTGCTGAGCAAAAATTGGCACAAGTAATCGAAGCAAAAGAAGCGATGACCGGAGAGGATTTTGGCTACATGCTGAAAAAATACCCGGGTTTCATGTTCTGGCTCGGCGCTGATTCCGCGCACGGACTCCATCACGCAAAGCTGAATCCTGATGAAAATGCGATCGAAACAGCGGTTAACGTGATGACAGGTTATTTTTCTGTTTATGCCAATTAAGTACAATAGAAAGAATAAAATGCCATATGATGAGCACCCTATTTAACGGAGGTGTTCTTTATGACAAAAAAAATAGGAATTGAACAGTCGTTATCAGATGTAGAAGCTGCATTAAGAGAAAAAGGATATGACGTTGTCATGATGAAAAGTCCTGCAGATGCAAAAGGCTGTGACTGCTGTGTCGTAACAGGGCTAGACAACAATGTGCAAGGTATTGCCGATACAGTAACACAAGCACCGGTCATTACAGCTTCCGGGATGACTGCTGAAGAAATTTGCAGCGAAGTTGAAAGCAGAATTCAGTAAAGTAAAAACCGAAGCAAAAGCTTCGGTTCTTTTGTTATTCTGTTTCTTTAGGAAAAGCGCGGTCGAGTGCGGTTTTTATTTCTTTTCTCAGCACGCGTTCGACCCGCCACTGTTCCATATTTTCTGTTTTGGCAATGACTCTGATCACAATTTCAGAGGTTCCCAGCTCTTGAATGCCAATGACAGTAGGACCCTCTTTTATTTGCGGAAGAGCAGCTGCCGTTTCGTCACATACATGTTGTAAGATGTGAATGGTTTCATCGAGGTTTCTTTCAGCCGGGACTTTAATATCAACCAGCGCCTGCATCGTTCCGCGGGAATGGTTGCTTACATTTGTGATGTTCCGGTTCGGAATGTAATGCAGTGTGCCGTCAAAGCTGCGGATTTGGGTCGTTCTTAAACCGACCTGCTCCACAATTCCGTCAAAAGTCGCAACGGTGATATAATCTCCGACATCCAATTGTTTTTCAAGCAGAATAAAAAAACCTGTCACGATGTCGCTGACAAGGCCTTGGGCGCCAAAACCGACCGCCAGACCTACGATTCCCGCCCCTGCTAAAAGAGCGCTCGGGTCGTAATGAAACAAATCCAGAACCATAACGAAAAAAATAAAAATCAATATGTAAGCAAATACGTTAAGTGTCAGGCTTCGGAGCGTGTGAGCGCGTCCGATAGTCAGGTTGTTTTGCGCTTCAAATTTTGCAAATAGATGTTTAATAATTCTCATGCCTACAGATCGAACGATAAAATAGAGGCAAATCATAATGACGAGCTTAATGAGTAAAACACCCGCATTGGTGACAAGACCTGCCCAATCATAGTGTGTAATAAAATCCATGTTGGTGCTCCCTTTCTGAATGTGTTGCAGCATGTTAAAGTTTGTTTCCCTATACATGAACATGTTAAACTTTTTACCGTAAAATGTCGAAGGCAAAGACATGTATTCTTTGTTAAAAATTGACTGGGAAAATGCGGTTCGATATAATAGTCATTGTGAGGTCATTGACGAATTAAGGAATATTTTCCTTTATTTTCTTGTTCATCTGGCTTTTAAAGCCAAACTATCAATTGGAGGGATACATATGGCAGAACGTATGGTAGGTAAACAAGCTCCTCGTTTTGAAATGGAAGCAGTCCTTGCAAATAAGGAATTTGGCAAAGTAAGTCTTGAAGAAAACATGAAAAACGACAAATGGACGGTTCTTTTCTTCTATCCAATGGACTTTACTTTTGTCTGTCCGACAGAAATTACAGCGATGTCTGACCGTTATGACGAATTCGAAGATCTTGATGCTGAAGTGATCGGCGTTTCAACTGATACAATCCATACTCACTTGGCGTGGATCAACACAGACCGTAAAGAAAATGGTCTTGGTCAGCTGAAATATCCGCTTGCTGCTGATACTAACCATGAAGTATCCCATGAATATGGCGTTTTAATTGAAGAAGAAGGCGTTGCACTTCGCGGATTGTTTATTATCAATCCTGAAGGCGAGCTGCAATATCAAACGGTTTTCCATAACAACATCGGACGTGACGTTGATGAAACGCTTCGAGTGCTGCAAGCACTCCAAACAGGCGGACTATGCCCGGCTAACTGGAAACCAGGTCAAAAAACACTTTAATTCTTTTTGAGAACGAAAGAAAAAGGTCTAACAATTCGTTAGGCCTTTTTGACTCTTACTGCTCACTAGGAGGGAAAAGCGATGAAATTACGTCAGCCAATGCCTGAATTGACAGGAGAAAAAGCTTGGTTCAATGGTGAAGTAACAAAAGAACAACTGATTGGAGAAAAACCGACACTTATTCATTTCTGGTCCATCAGCTGCCATCTGTGCAAAGAAGCAATGCCGCAGGTGAATGAATTCCGGGACAAATATCAAGACAAGCTGAACGTTGTAGCTGTTCATATGCCTCGTTCCGAAGATGACCTGGATCTCGACAAAATCAAGGAAGTAGCTGCTGAACATGACATTACTCAGCCTATTTTTGTTGACAGCGACCACGCCTTAACCGACGCATTTGAAAACGAGTATGTGCCTGCGTACTATGTGTTTGATAAAACCGGACAGCTTCGTCATTTCCAAGCCGGCGGCAGCGGCATGAAAATGCTTGAAAAACGTGTGAACCGCGTTCTGGCTGAAACAGAACAAGCAGCGGAATAATTGTGTGCAAATTAAAAACCTGATCCTAATCAGGTTTTTTTATTTGTGCAAAAAAGGAAAAGAGTAAGAAGCTTATTTTTCCATATTTGGGTATAAGAAAAACGCTTTTTAATGATTTATCTTCTAAAAACGAGACCTAATTTCTTATGTTTTTCTGCATATTTAGATATTTTTCATATCTCTGCACGCGAAAATTGTAGATATTACACTAAATTTCATTAAAGAAGTAATTAAAAGATATATTTTCAACTTTATTCCAAATGACTGACATAAGCTCTTGAACCCTTGTGAATAAAGAGGTCTGTTAAAAAATAAAACGTTTTCAGAAAATAAGGAATTTTTCATAGAGTAAATATAATAGTAAAATGCTAAAATAATAGTTGATAAAATTACTTTTGTAATCTAATATCTTAATTAAAGATGTTAATTCTGATAGGGGGTACATTGAGGAATGTTTAATGAAAGAGAAGCTTTGCGCTTGCGATTAGAACAATTAAATGAAGCTGAAGTGAAAGTCATTCGTGAATATCAAATTGAACGCGATAAAATATACGCTAAATTAAGAGAGCTGGACAGAAATGGAAGCCCTTCCGAAACGAAAAAGGATTTCCGTTCTGAACGAAAAACTGACTCTCTGCCGGTTCTCGCTGAGCTTGCGGCTCAGGAAATCAGAAGCTATCAGCCGCCATCACAGCAACAGTCTGTTCAGCCTCAGCTTCAAACTATTTCCTCTCTTCCTGCCGGTATACCAGACGGAACAACACGAAGAAGAAGAGGAACGGCAAGACCGGGATCTAAAGCAGCTAAACTGCGTGAAGCGGCTATTAAAACATTAAAACGCCACAACGCGGCGATTAAGAGCTCCGAGCTTCAAAAAGAGATTGAAAAGGAAAGCGGTCTTGAAATCCCTAATATGACAACATTTATGCAAAGTTTAATTAAAATGTATCCGGAAGTGAAAAAACCGTATCGCGGCCAGTACATTTTAGAGGGTGACATCGAATCAGCTGAATCAGCAACAGAATAAACACACAGAAAAACTGCTTGGGAGCTCAAGCAGTTTTTTTATTATTGGGTTTTTTTCGGTGAAGGTTTGTTTTCTTTTTCAAGATTAAGCTTATACACCCATTTTTGATAAGGTTTTTCTTCGGCGGCACGGCTCTTCAGCTCTTCAATTTTATGATTGATAAGCTGGTCAGATGATTGGGCTCGGGTCAGCTGTTTTTGAAGCTCATTTACTTGTTTTGTGACATCTTCAAGGATGGTCTCTACATGACTTGACGGTGCGTAAACGGTTTGAGCTTCTTCTGCCGTTTTTTCTTTCTGTTTCGCACCGCCATCAATATCGGCAAAATGAGAAGCAATCCAGGCATCACTTTCATCGAGCTGCCGTTTGTACGAAATAATAGTTTCTTGAAATAGTTTTTCTTTCGTTTTTTCTATTTCAAGCAGCCTTTCTTTCGTTTCTATGATTCGGTCTTTCATATGATCTATTTCTATTTTGATATGTTTTAGCTGGTATTCTTTTTCTATCATTTGCTCTTTCAAGCGTCCGTTTTCGGCTTTTATCGTTTCAGCTTGCTGCTTGGCTTGAAACAATTCGTTCTGTTCCCGCTGGATAGAGGTATTAAGATGAATAATTTGTTTATGCAAATTTTTATTTTCTTCCTCAATTTTGATTTTTTCGATATGAAGCTTATGTTTTTCTTCGATTTCGGTTTTGCGTTTGTAGGTTTCTGCGGAAAGAAGCTCCTGCAAGGTGACGATTTTATCGAGCAGTTCGGCTCTCATTTGATGCAGTGTATGGCTCGTATAGGAGGCGTGTTGTTCTTTCATTGACATTTGCTTTAGCTCAGCGGACAGCTGCTGAAGTTTTTCTTTCATATTGGTATTTTCTTTGAGCAGTTTGTTATTTTTCTGATGGAAGTAGCTTGCCTCAAGCTCGGAAATTAGTTTACGGCACCTTGACAGCTCTGATTTTAAATAAAGGTTCTCCTGTGACACGTCATGGAAAAAAGGACCTGTTCTTTTCAATCGAACCATCTCCCTCATGATGTTAACATTACAATATGCAAATACTGAACAGCTATTCCTCTTTAATAAACAGACAAGCATTGGCGTTGGGGCTTTGCTTTTGCTATGCTTTTGGTAACTAGAGGTGAGAGCATGAAACAAATAAATGTACTTTTAGCAGGAGGAGCCTCACGCCGGTTTGGGGAGCCCAAGGCGTTTGTAAAATGGAGAGGCCGTATGTTTTACGAATGGGCTAAAAAGTCGCTGGGTGAGCAAGCGGTCATCATCAGCCGTCCCGAGTTTATCGATAGATTTCAAGAGAATGGCGAAACCGAAGTGTATCAAGACGCGGAGCCGTTCCAAGGAATGGGCCCATTGGCTGGTATCTATACTGCTTTTGAAAAGACAGACGGTGACCTTTATACGATTCTATCCTGTGACACACCGCTGATACGAAAAAGGACGATGGCGGAGCTCAGGCGCATGGTAACTGCCGATACGGACGCAGTCATCCCGATATCAGGCGGACGAGTGCAGCCATTGATAGCACTGTATCATAAAAGGGTCATGCCTATTCTATATGAACAGCTATCTGAGAAAAAATTAAAACTATCAGATTTCTTAGACCGTATTTCAGTTCGGTACGTACAGGCAGAGGAAATCGCGGCAGTGCCGGAAGAGTTTATGAATATTAATACACGACATGACTATAGGCGTTTGAATGAACTCAAGACATTCTCCTGCTGGGACTGACGGGGGGAAATCATGGTATGATTGACATAAAAGATAAGGAGATCAGGTTTGATGGAAGAGCGTTATTCACGGCAAATCAGATTTAAGCAAATTGGAGAAGAGGGCCAGCAAAGACTGGCAGACAGCCGCGTGCTGATCGTAGGAGCAGGAGCGCTCGGAACAGCCGGAGCTGAAGGGCTGTCGAGAGCGGGAGTTGGAACCGTCACCATCATTGACCGTGATTATGTAGAATGGAGCAATCTGCAAAGGCAGCAGCTCTATACAGAAAGCGATGCGGAACTCCGCATGCCAAAAGCTATGGCTGCCAAAGAACATTTATCCGCTATTAACAGCGGCATACATATTGAGGCATACGTTACAGAGGGGACGGCTGAAACGCTTGAACCGCTGATCGTAAAAGCGGATGTTGTCATCGATGCAACAGATAATTTTGAAACACGCATGCTTATCAACGATCTAGCTCAGAAAACAAAGACACCGTGGATTTATGGCGCTTGTGTAAGCAGCCAAGGGATGTTCATGACGATTATTCCGGGGGAGACACCTTGTTTGTCTTGTTTGTTTGAGCAAATTCCTGTCGGCGGAGCGACGTGCGATACAGCGGGGATTATTCCGCCTGCGGTCCATATGGTTTCAGCCTATCAGCAGGCGGAAGCGCTGAAACTGTTAACGGGAAACACAGAAGCGATACAGCGCGGCTTTGTCACGTTTGATGTCTGGAACAATTCACATATGAAAATCAACGTTAGCAATGTACGAGTCGAAGATTGTCCGTCGTGCGGCGCACACGCAGTTTATCCTTATCTTCAAGACTGGAACACGCCAAAAGCGGCTGTGCTGTGCGGCCGTGATACGGTTCAAGTCAGATCAGAGTCATTAAAAAGAATACCGAAGCAGGAGCTGGCCAGTCGGCTGAAAACAATCGGCAAGGTAGAGGCCAATGCATTTTTGCTTCATATCTATTATGAACATTTCAGAATCGTCATTTTTAATGACGGACGGGCTCTGATACACGGAACAAGTGATGTGAAAGAAGCCAATTCTGTGTTGGCAAGAGTAATCGGATTGTAACAACAGGAGGGTTCAGAATGCTGGAGAAAAGAACACCGATACCGGTAGATGAAGCTGTTCGGCGTGTCAGCCGATTTCAAAAACGAGGGGAAACAGAATGGGTGGCGCTTGAAAACAGCCTTCACCGATTTTTAGCTGAAGATGTAACGGCAGATCACCATGTGCCTGCATTTGACCGTTCGCCATATGATGGTTTTGCTGTCAGAGCATGTGATACGGCTGAAGCTTCACGCGAGCACCCTGTCCGCTTTGAGGTCATTGACCATATCGGAGCGGGAGCTGTATCTGAAAAAGAACTTGCTGCGTTTCAGGCAGTGCGGATCATGACAGGTGCGCAAATTCCAAAAGGCGCGGATGCCGTGGTCATGATTGAGCTGACTCAAACCTTTGAAGAGAGTGGTCAGCCGTTTATGTCTTTAAAACGCCGCTTCCAGCCAGGGGACAATATTTCAAAAACAGGTGAAGATGCTCAAAAAGGGAGCGTTTTAGTCAGAAAGGGCACGCGAATCACTCCGGGGGTAACAGCTCTTCTGGCAACCTTTGGATACGCTTCTGTGCCTGTCATGAGAAAGCCTGTTGTCGGGATTATCGCTACCGGCACTGAATTGCTGAATGTCAGTGACCCGCTGGAGCCGGGGAAAATCCGTAACAGCAACGCCAGTATGGTATATGCACAAGTTATCGAAGCGGGCGCTTCACCTCTTTACTTAGGGAAAATCTCCGATGATCTTGATCAAAGCTTTGCTGCGGTCGAGGAAGCAATGGAAAAGGTTGATTTTCTAATCACCACAGGCGGCGTGTCAGTGGGTGACTTTGACTTTTTGCCTGCAATCTATGAAAGACTCGGGGCTGATGTGCTCTTTAATAAAGTTGCTATGCGCCCGGGAAGTGTAACGACTGTGGCTCATGCAAACGATATGCTGCTGTTTGGGCTGTCAGGTAACCCGTCGGCATGCTATGTCGGTTTTGAACTGTTTGTAAAACCGATGATCCGGTCATGGCTGCTTCATGATAAACCGCATCCGATTTGCGCAGAAGCTGTTTTGACTAAGGACTTTCCGAAGCCGAATCCTTTTACCCGATTTGTACGTGCTTATGTACACCATCAGGAAGGAAAGCTGTTAGCGGCTCCCGTTGGATTAGATAAGTCAAGCTCTGTCACTTCACTTGCAGAGGCGAATGCGTTTATCATCCTGCCGGGCGGTACGAGAGGTTACGAATCAGGCAGAACGGTCCACGTGCTGCTGATCAGAGAAGAGAATGGAAGTGAGTGGCCTTGGTCCGTCCTTTCCCGATCGTCCAAGTTGTAGGATTCCAAAACAGCGGAAAAACAACGTTGATAGAGCGTATTCTTAAAAAAGCCGCACTAGAGGGGCTGCATGCAGGCTGCCTGAAGCATCACGGTCATGGCGGTGAACCGGAAGCATTCACTGAAGGAAAAGACACTGACCGTTACCAAGCTGCGGGAGCTGATATAACAGCAGTAGAAGGAGCGGGTGTTTTACAGCTTACGGCCCGCCGTAAATGGGATCTCCCGCAGCTGATCGAGTTATATCGTTTTCTCGATATGGATTGCCTGCTCATAGAAGGCTTTAAAAAAGCTCCTTATCCTAAAGTAGTAATAGTACGAGATAAGGATGATCTGGCTGAACTGCAGGCAGTAAATATCATCGGAATTATATACAGAGAAAAAGAACAAATGGCTGCACACCAAGGATTACCCGTTTTTCACGCGGATGATCCAGCAGCAGTTGATTTTGTGCTTTCAAAGCTGAAGGGGGAATCTGTGTAATGGGACGGTTTGAGATTACGAAAACACCCATCATTACTGAAGATATCATAAAAAAAGTAGAGAAACGGGAAGCCGGAGCTATTACCACGTTTATCGGGACAGTTCGGGAGTGGACAAACGGAAAAAAAACAATCCGGCTGGAATATGAGGCTTATGAACCGATGGCTGTGCAGATGCTGGCCCAAATCGGGGCTGAAATAGAAGAGAAATGGAAAGGTGCTTCGGCTGCTATCACACATCGGATCGGTGTACTGGATATCGGCGAAGCGGCAGTTGTCATCGCTGTGTCTTCTCCCCATCGAAAAGCCGCTTATGAAGCCAATGAGTATGCAATCGAACGCATTAAACAGATTGTGCCTATTTGGAAAAAAGAAATTTGGGAAGACGGAGAGCAATGGATCGGTGACCAGCTTGAGACAACAGCTTATCCGAATGGAAAACCAGATGTAAGTGAGGGAGAGCAGCATGATTAACATTCTTTTGTTTGCGGGACTTGCTGAAAAGGCCGGCACGTCAACGCTTCAAATTGATATGGAACAAGCAACAACCGAAGATATAAAAGCGGTTTTAAAGGAACAATACGGACTTGAATCAATTGATACGGCTATGATTGCTGTAAATGAAAACTACGTCAAAGAAAATACCTCTGTATCTTCCGGTGACACGGTGGCTGTTATTCCACCTGTCAGCGGGGGATGAAAACCGGACGGCGATAAAGCCGTCCGGTTTTTGCGTTAAAAGCCATATCTCTCCGTTTTTTGCATATCCTGCTCATCATCCTGCATACAATGATTTTCTGTAAGCGTTTATTTTACATAAGTCCCACCATATAAAGTAAGAGACCATCTCCATCATTAGATTGAATTTTCGAAAAATAATAGAAATTTATTTCGGGAATCGATATAGTAAGGGTGAAAAAACTGGAAGGGTGCTGGGTATGGAGACATTTAAAAGATTAAAATCATTTTATTGGCCGTACAGAAAGGTGTTTATGTGGTCGCTTCTGGCGATGCTTTTGATGACAGCCATTACGGTCGTTTATCCGATCATTCTGCAAATTACGATTGATGAGATCGTACTGGGGAGGCAGTATCAGCTTGCAGCATGGATCAGTCTGGGATTTATTGCGGTTATGGCTGTAAAAGGAACCGCCACTTTTTTTCATCAGTATTTAGGTGATATGTTTGGCATCAAATCTGTTTACCGGCTGAGAAATGGCCTGTATGCAAAACTGCAGAGGCTTTCTTTTTCTTACTATGACAACGCAAAAACAGGTGATTTGATGTCCAGGCTGACAGCCGATGTTGAAGGGCTCAGGTTTTTTTTATCCTACGGGCTTGCTGAGTTTATTCGATTCGGTTTGCTGGTTGCAATCAGCTTATCGGTCATGTTTTACTATTCGGCTCCGCTTACGCTGGTAACAATCGCTGCTTTGCCTTTTCTGGCGGTCGCGGTATATCAGTTTGACAAAAGAGTACACCCCGCCTTCCGAGGCATCAGAAAATCGTTTGCGAAACTCAATACAAAGGTGCAGGAAAATATCAGCGGCATCAACACAGTGAAGTCACTATCAAGAGAAGATTTTCAAATCAGCGCCTTTAATAAGGCAAATGCGGCCTACAGAACAAAATATTTACAAACGTCATCCATCTGGTCTGCGTATTTTCCGCTGATGGAGTTTATCGGCAATATTTGTATTGTGGCTCTTCTTTCATACGGCGGCTATTTGGTCATGCAAAATCAGCTGAATCCGGGTGAGCTTGTCGCTTTCTTCAGTCTGGTCAATTATATGATGTGGCCAATCATGAACTTAGGTTTTGTGATTAATATGTTTTCTCAGGCAAAAGCCTCAGGAGAGCGTCTGTTAGACATTCTTGATGAAGAGGAAGACATCAAAGGCCACGTTCATGCTTTACATCATCCAAAGTTAACCGGAGATGTCTCATTCAAAGATGTAACTCTCACATACAGAAATGAACAAACGAACGCGCTTTCCGATGTAAGCTTTGAAGCAAAAAGCGGAAAGATGATCGGACTTTTGGGCCCTACGGGATCTGGAAAAAGCTCAGTCACACAGCTCCTCACTAGATTTTACAGCCCTGCAGGCGGAATCATTACGATTGATCATAAACCTATCACAGATTATTCATTAAAAACCCTTCGCTCAAATATTGGAGTTGTACTTCAAGAATCATTCCTATTTTCATCTACTATTCGCTCAAATATTTCATACGGGAAGCCGGATGCTTCGATGGACGACATTATAAATGCGGCAAAAAGAGCTCAGGCTCACGATTTTATTATGGAACTGCCTGACGGATATGACACCATGCTTGGAGAAAGGGGGCTGGGGCTTTCAGGAGGCCAGAAGCAGCGCATTGCTATTGCCAGAGCCATCTGTTTAAACCCAAGCATTTTAATATTAGATGACGCCACAAGTGCAGTAGATATGCAAACTGAGCACAGCATACAGCTTGCGTTAAAAGAAGTCATGAAAAACCGCACAACCTTTATCATCGCTCACCGCATTTCTTCACTGAAACACGCAGATGAAATTCTTGTCTTCGATAAAGGTAGCATTCGTGAAAGAGGCAATCATCACGAGCTTCTTGCCGAGAACGGCTATTACAAAAAGATATACGATTTGCAATACCGGGACGTCAATATGATAAATGAGCCGCATCAGGTCGGATAGGGAGGAACATATGAAACAAGCAAAAAAACATGGGATTTTGGAGCGTTTCTATTATTCTTCAGATGAAATCATTGAAAAACCGTTTAACTGGGCTCAAATGTGGCGGCTGTTAAGCTATGTCAACCCGTACCGAAAAACAATTCTGCCGCTTTCTTTTCTCACCGTTTTGATTGGGACTGCTGTGAAGCTTGTCATTCCCATTCTGATCGGTGTTTATGTTCTCGATCAAGCCATTACAGCAAAGAATTCGGAATTGCTGATGCAGCTGATTATTTTGATCAGCGTTTTATACGCTGTTAATTATGCAGCCAATATGCTAAGGATCAGATGGATGAACCAGCTTGGCCAGCATGTCATTTACGATTTGCGCCAGCATTTATTTACCCATGTACAGCGCTTGTCCCACCGATTTTTTGATCAGAGATCGGCAGGGTCTATTCTCGTCAGAATTATGAATGACATTAACTCCCTTCAGGAGCTTTTCACAAGCGGCGTAATTAACTTATTAACAGATTTATTGCTTTTGGCGGGAGTCGTCATCATTTTATTCACGCTGAGTCCTGAACTGACCATAGCCATCATGGTGACTCTGCCGATTATGTTTTTTATTTCAACAAGTCTCAGAAAAAAAATCCGCCGTTCATGGCAAACGGTGCGTCTGAAGCAATCAAAGCTGAACTCCCATTTAAACGAAAGCATACAAGGTATCCGCGTAACGCAGGCTTTCACGCAGGAACAAGAAAACATGGCGTACTTTGACGGAGTCAATCAGGAGAACTATCAATCATGGCGGGAAGCAACAAGAAAAAATGCTGTGTTCCGTCCGCTGGTAGAAATGACAAATGCGATAGGAACGGCTGTATTAATATGGTATGGCGCCACACTCATCATGAACCAAACCATTACAATAGGTGTCTTCGTATCTTTCGCCTTCTATTTAGGCATGTTTTGGGAGCCTATTTCAAGATTGGGCCAGGTTTATAACCAATTGTTAATGGGGATGGCCTCGTCAGAGCGGATTTTCGAGTTTTTAGACGAACAGCCGAACGTCAAGGAAAAGCGGGATGCCGTTCACAAGAAAAATATTAAAGGCCATATCAGCTTTGAAGAGGTTGAATTTTCTTATGATGAAAAACGAAAGGCACTTCATGCCGTTTCCTTTTCTATTCCAGCAGGCTCAACACTTGCACTTGTCGGACACACGGGGAGCGGGAAAACAACGATTGCCAATTTAATCAGCCGATTTTATGATGCAACAGGAGGAACCATTAAAATAGACGGCACTCCGATAAAAGACCTGTCCATTGCCAGTTTACGCTCTCAAATCAGCATTGTGCTTCAAGATACGTTTATTTTCTCCGGAACGATTATGGAAAATATTCGTTTCGGAAAGCCGGATGCGTCAGACGAAGAAGTGATAAAAGCTGCTCAAGCAGTCGGAGCGGATGAGTTTATTTCTGGTTTAGCAGAAGGATACGAAACAGAAGTGGAAGAAAGGGGCAGCGTATTATCTGCCGGTCAGCGCCAGCTCATTTCCTTCGCAAGAGCGCTGCTCGCAGATCCTGCTATTATCATTCTTGACGAAGCCACGGCAAGCATTGATACAGAGACAGAAGTCAAAATCCAGCAGGCTTTAAAAACTTTGCTGAAAGATCGAACAGCCGTCATGATTGCCCATAGATTGTCCACAATCCGCGACGCCAACCATATCATCGTTCTTGATCACGGCAGGAAAATGGAAGAGGGCAGCCACGAACAGCTGCTTGCGAAAGGAGGTATTTATGCAGGACTGGTGAAAGCGCAATACAGCATAGCTGCCGAATAAAAGCCTTCAGTTTGGAAGTCTGAAGGCCTTTTGAATGATTTGGATATTTTTTCGAAAAATATGAAACTTTTTTTAGGTCATTTCGTATTATCAGCTAGATATGTTCAAGGAGGTTTTATATATGGAAGCAAATGTAGAAAAAAACGGCGGAGTGTCAACTGAAAAGCCATCCCTTTTTGGAGTGATCACAAGTCCTGGAACTCAATTTGAGAGAATAAGAGAAAGGCCGGTGGTATGGGGCCCGCTCTTGATTGTTGCGGCAATCATCATAGTTGGTGCTGTATTGCAGGGTCTCGGAACGGATTATAGCGAGCTTCTTAAAACGACGGATACTGAAGGTTTATCGCCTGAGCAGATTTCAACTGTCGCAACCATTACCAAATTTGGAGCAATGGCAGGTTCAATTCTCGGCGGAATTGCAGCTTTATTTATTGCACCTCTCATTTATTGGCTCTGTGTGAAAATATCAGGAGGCGTAACGACGTATAAGAAAATGCTTTCTCTCGGTCTGTTTGTCTCCTTAATCAGCAGCTTAGGATTATTAATTAACGGAATTGTTGCTTTTACAACGGACGCAAGTTCACTTTACAGCATGACGTCACTTGCGGGAATTATTCCTTCAGACATGCCTTTAGCCAATGTGTTAAATACATTTGAAATCTTCAGCATTTGGAGCTATGTGTTATTAGCGATCGGTCTTCACAAAACGGGAGGCATCTCCAAAAAAGCAGGATGGATATCCGTTATTATTCTTTTCGTCCTTTTGGTCGCATTTTCGTTTATTTCAGGGGCGATAAACTCTGTGGCAGGTGCATAAATAGATGAAAAAAGTCTGGATTGGAATTGGGATTGCAGCATTAGCCGCTCTTTTTATAGGAATTAATATTTACCGGTCTGCCGCTCCGACAAGCGGCAGCGCCGGCCAGAAGGTGGAGACGGGCAGTCTAGAAGAAAAAAAGATATCGTCAACAGTTATGGTTCCAGGCACACTTAAATTTTCAAATGAACAATATGTGTTTTATGAAGCCGATAAAGGAACTTTGAACGACATTAAAGTGAAGGAAGGCGACAAAGTTAAAAAGGGTACGCCGTTAGTCACTTATACGAACGAGCAGCTTAGTCTGGAAAAAGAACAGAATCAATTGACCTCTGAATCGAACCGGCTGCAAATCGATCAGATTCAAGAAAAGCTACAAGCGTTGGACAGTAAAGAAAAAGAACTGACAAAACAGCTTGGAAAAAAAGAAGCAGAAAAACAAGTTGACTCTGAGCGCACAGAGCTTGAAATGCAGGAAAAAACAGCTCAAATTGAATTAAAGCAAACTGAGCTTCAGCGGCAGTCGCTTGCC
Source organism: Bacillus sp. AF23 (assembly GCF_020861455.1). Classification (NCBI taxonomy): domain Bacteria; kingdom Bacillati; phylum Bacillota; class Bacilli; order Caryophanales; family Bacillaceae; genus Bacillus; species Bacillus sp. AF23. Next base: position 77,457 of record NZ_JAJHVY010000016.1, on the reverse strand, counting down.
AATCAAGTGTCAGATCTTCAAGTGAAAAGCGAGATCGAAGGCACTGTGATTTCTGTCAACCAGGAAGCGGCATCAAAAAAGTCAGATATTCAAGAGCCCGTCATACATATCGGCAATCCTAAAGACCTTGTCGTTTCAGGAAAATTGTCTGAATACGATACACTTAAAGTCAACAAAGGCCAAAAGGTCACACTCACTTCAGATGTCATTCAGGATAAAACATGGAAAGGTACAGTTGCAGCTGTCGGACTAGTGCCAGATCAGCAGGATAACGCCGCGGCAGCAGCTGGCACAGATCAGGCGGTACAGTACCCGCTTCAAGTCAAAATAAAAGGTGATCTTCCTGAAGGAAAGCCAGGTTTTAAATTCATTATGAATATAGAAACAGATAAGCGGAAAACCAATACGCTTCCTTCTAAGGCAGTTAAAAAAGAAGATGATCAATATTATGTGTATACAGTAAAGGACGGTAAAGCCAAGCGAGTCGACGTCAAAATCGGGGAAGTAACAGACGATGTAACGGAAATAAAAGAAGGAATTTCTAAGGATGATCAGGTCATTTTAAATCCTGCTGATGATTTGGCTGACGGAACGGAAGTGAAAGCATAAATGATTCAGCTTTCTAAAGTGCGAAAAAGCTACCAGATCGGCAGAGAAATGTTTGATGTTCTTCATTCGATTGATTTGAACATCAATCAAGGGGAATACGTTTCGATCATGGGGCCGTCAGGATCGGGAAAATCAACGATTATGAATATTATCGGCTGTCTAGACCGTCCGACTTCCGGTATATATAAGCTGGACGGTGAAGACATCTCATCTTATAAAGACAAAGAACTGGCCGCAGTCCGCAACAAATCCATCGGTTTTGTCTTTCAGCAATTCCAGCTTCTCCCGCGGCTGAACGCTAAAAAAAATGTCGAGCTGCCAATGATTTATTCCGGCATTGGAAAAAAAGAACGCCAAGAGAGAGCTGAAAGAGCCTTAGAAAAGGTTGGATTAGCCGATCGGATGCTTCATATGCCGAATGAGTTATCCGGCGGTCAGAAGCAGCGTGTGGCCATTGCGAGGGCAATCGTCAATGAACCAAAATTAATTTTGGCGGATGAACCGACTGGCGCGTTGGATACGAAAACAAGTGCAGCGATTATGGACCAATTTACAGCGTTAAACGACGAGGGAACAACGATTGTACTTGTTACCCACGAGCCGGAAGTTGCAGATTGCACGAACCGGGTCATCATGGTGCGAGACGGAGAAATTGTTCCTCCCGGCTCCGGACAAAGGAGCGTGGGGGAATGAGTCTGTTAGAAAACATCAGAATGGCTTTGAGCTCTGTTCTTGCACATAAAATGCGTTCCATTTTAACGATGCTCGGAATCATCATTGGTGTTGGCTCTGTTATTGTTGTCGTTGCTGTAGGGCAGGGCGGCGAGCAGATGCTTAAGCAGTCCATCAGCGGTCCGGGGAATACGGTGGAACTATACTACATGCCGAGTGACGAAGAGCTTGCAAGCAATCCGAACGCCGTAACGGAGTCAACTTTCACAGAAAACGATATTAGCGGATTAAAAGAGATAGATGGGATAAGACAAGTAGTTGCATCCACTTCTGAAAGCATGAAGGCGCGTTATCATGAGGAAGAAACCGATGTAACCATTAACGGAATCAACGACGGATATATGAATGTGAATTCCTTAGAAATAGAAAGCGGAAGAACCTTTACTGATAATGACTTTCTTGCGGGAAAAAGGGCGGGCATTATATCACAAAAAATGGCCGAAGAGCTGTTTGATAAATCCTCTCCTCTCGGTGAAGTTGTCTGGGTAAACGGACAGCCTGTGGAAATTATCGGTGTGCTGAAGAAAGAAACAGGTTTGCTGTCTTTCGGACTAAGTGAAATGTATGTGCCGTTTAATATGATGAAATCGTCTTTCGGTACAAGTGACTTCAGTAATGTGTCATTGCAGGTCGAATCGGCTGATGATATAAAATCTATCGGAAAAGAAGCGGCACAGCTGGTGAATGACCATCATGGCACTGAGGATTCATATCAAGTCATGAACATGGAAGAGATTGCAGCAGGAATTGGAAAGATCACAACAATCATGACCACGATTATCGGCTCAATTGCAGGCATTTCGCTTTTAGTCGGCGGAATCGGTGTCATGAATATTATGCTCGTGTCAGTGACAGAGCGAACGCGGGAAATTGGGATTCGGAAGTCACTCGGAGCGACGAGAGGACAGATTCTGACCCAGTTTTTAATCGAATCAGTCGTATTAACGCTTATCGGCGGACTGATTGGGATCGGGATCGGATACGGAGGGGCAGCGCTGGTTTCTGCTATTGCCGGCTGGCCGTCATTAGTATCCTGGCAGGTCGTATGCGGAGGCGTGCTGTTCAGTATGCTTATTGGCGTTGTCTTTGGAATGCTTCCTGCAAATAAAGCTGCCAAGCTCGATCCGATTGAAGCGCTGCGTTACGAGTAACCTCATGCATATGCATGAGGTTTTTTTATGTTTGGTGCTTTTTACTATGAATATAAAAGACTTTTTACATTAAGATAAGAAGAAAAAGTCATACAATTGTCCTTATTTTTGTCGAATTTACAGTTTACAAACCCTATATACATACGTTAATATGGAGAAACGTGAAAGATTTTGATAGTTATTGAATGAATTTGAATGATTTTAGTTGCCTATTGTAAAAAAAGCGTTTACAATGAAATTGTATTCAAAATGAATACGTTTTCATTAGGAGGTGAAGCATGCTAACTCCTGAAAGATATCAGTTGATTATTGATCAAATAGAAAAGCATGATGTGGTAAAGATTCAAGAGCTCATAAATCTTACAAATGCTTCTGAATCTACAATCAGAAGAGATTTATCGACGCTTGAAGAACGCGGTTTTTTAAAGCGTGTTCACGGGGGAGCTGCCAAGCTTTCCGATATCAGACTTGAACCTGATATGCTTGAAAAATCATCCAAAAACCTTCAAGACAAATTGAAGATTGCTGAAAAAGCCGCTTCACTTTTGGAGGAAGGGGATTGCATTTATCTCGATGCGGGCACGACGACTTTGCACATGATTGATTTTATGGATAAAAGCAAAGATATCGTTGTAGTCACGAACGGGGTTATGCACATCGACGCATTGATAAGGAAAGAAATATCTTTTTATCTGCTTGGAGGATATGTAAAGCACAGAACGGGCGCGGTTATCGGAGGCGCTTCACTGATTGCCATGGATCAGTACAGATTCGATAAGAGTTTTCTGGGGGCAAACGGTGTGCATACAGAGGCCGGCTTCACAACGCCTGACCCTGATGAAGCCCTATTGAAAACGAAGGCTGTCAAACAGGCAAAACACGCTTACGTCTTAGCGGACCCTTCGAAATTTGGAGAAATTTCATTTTCGGCATTTGCCGGCATAGGCGACGCAACAATCATTACGACTGACGCTGAAGAGCTTACATTCGATAATTACCAAGAAAAAACTGTCGTAAAGGTAGTGAAACCATGATTTATACTGTAACACTTAATCCATCTGTCGATTATATTGTTCACGTTGAAGATTTTACTGTAGGAGGCCTAAACCGTTCCGCATACGATACAAAGTATCCAGGGGGAAAAGGCATCAACGTATCGAGACTGCTGAAAAGACATCATGTTCAGTCAAAAGTGCTCGGATTTATCGGCGGATTTACCGGAGAATATATCAAAACATTTTTGCGCGAAGAAAACCTGGAAACAGCTTTTTCTGAAGTAAAAGAAGATACCCGCATCAATGTAAAATTGAAAACTGGTGATGAAACGGAAATTAACGGTCAGGGACCAACGATTTCAGACGAAGATTTCAATGCCTTTTTAGAACAGTTTACATCTTTGCAGGAGGGGGATATTGTCGTTCTTGCTGGAAGCATTCCTTCTTCACTGCCTCAAAATACCTATGAAAAAATCGCAGAGGCTTGCAAACAGCAGAACGCACGTGTTGTGTTAGATATCTCTGGCGAAGCGCTTATGAAAGCAACAGAAATGAAACCGTTTTTGATGAAGCCGAACCATCACGAGCTTGGTGAAATGTTCGGAACAACGATTTCATCTGTTGAAGAAGCTGTTCCTTATGGGAAAAAGCTTGTAGAACAAGGCGCTGAGCATGTAATCGTATCCATGGCCGGTGACGGAGCGCTTCTGTTTACGAAGGATGCCGTTTACTTTGCAAACGTACCAAAGGGGAAATTGGTAAACTCAGTCGGAGCAGGAGATTCTGTCGTTGCAGGTTTTCTTGCCGGTGTTTCCAAGCAGCTGCCGCTTGAAGAGGCATTCCGCTTAGGAGTTACATCAGGCAGCGCTACCGCGTTTTCTGAGGAACTTGGTACAGAAGAATTTGTCCAGCAGCTTCTTCCTGAAGTTAAGGTCACACGTCTATAGAGGAGGAAACAAAAGTGAAAATAACTGAGCTTTTAACGAAGCATACGATAAAGCTTAATATTGAAAGCAAAGAAAAGGAAAACGTGATTGACGAAATGGTCACAGTTCTTGATAAGGCTGGAAAATTAAATGACAGACAAGCCTATAAAGAAGCCATTTTAAATCGTGAAAGCCAAAGTTCAACGGGTATCGGTGAAGGAATTGCTATTCCGCATGCGAAAACGGCAAGCGTTATCAACCCGGCGATTGCGTTTGGGCGTTCAAAAGACGGTGTCGATTATGAATCACTAGACGGCCAGCCGGCACACTTGGTCTTCATGATTGCAGCGACTGAAGGTGCAAACAACACTCACCTTGAAGCACTGTCAAGACTGTCTACGCTGTTAATGCGTGAAGAAATTCGCAAACAGCTGCTTGAAGCCGAATCAGAAGACGCGATTATTGACATTATCAATCAGCATGATAAAGATGATGACGAAGAGGAAGAAGAAGAAGAAACGGCACCAGCACCAGCCGGAAAAGGTAAAATCCTAGCGGTTACAGCTTGTCCGACAGGTATCGCCCATACTTTCATGGCAGCGGATGCCCTTAAAGAAAAAGCGAAAGAGCTTGGTGTTGAAATTAAGGTTGAAACAAATGGTTCAAGCGGTATTAAGCACAAGTTAACTGCTCAAGAAATTGAAGATGCACCTGCAATCATTGTCGCAGCGGACAAGCAGGTTGAAATGGAGCGCTTTAAAGGCAAACGCGTGCTCCAGGTTCCAGTAACGGCAGGTATCAGACGTCCGCAAGAGCTTATCGAAAAAGCGGTGAATCAAGACGCACCGATTTATCAAGGCAGCGGCGGCGGTTCTTCTGCACAAAGTGATGAAAATGAACCAAAAGCCAAATCCGGCGGCATTGGAAACGCGTTTTATAAGCACCTTATGAGCGGTGTCAGCAACATGCTTCCATTCGTAGTGGGCGGCGGTATACTCGTTGCAATTTCATTCTTCTGGGGTATCCATTCTTCAGATCCGAATGATCCTAGCTACAATACGTTTGCTGCAGCATTGAACTTTATTGGCGGCGACAATGCATTAAAACTGATTGTTGCAGTTCTGGCCGGCTTTATCGCGATGAGTATTGCAGATCGTCCGGGATTTGCTCCTGGTATGGTCGGCGGGTTTATGGCCACTCAAGCGAATGCTGGATTCTTAGGCGGTTTGATTGCCGGATTCCTTGCTGGTTATGTCGTGATTTTATTGAAAAAAGTATTTGTGTTTATCCCTCAGTCCCTTGATGGATTGAAGCCTGTATTGATTTATCCGCTGTTTGGTATTTTTATCACTGGCGTATTAATGCAATTTGTAATCAATACACCTGTAGCAGCATTCATGAATTTCTTAACAGACTGGCTTCAAAGCCTTGGTACTGGAAACTTGGTGTTAATGGGTATTATTTTAGGCGGTATGATGGCGATTGACATGGGCGGTCCGCTTAACAAAGCAGCCTTCACGTTCGGTATTGCGATGATTGATGCAGGCAACTATGCGCCTCATGCAGCGATCATGGCCGGCGGTATGGTTCCTCCATTAGGTATCGCACTTGCAACAACAATTTTCAGAAACAAGTTCTCTCAGCGTGACCGTGAAGCAGGTATTACATGCTACTTCATGGGTGCGGCTTTCGTAACAGAAGGCGCAATCCCGTTTGCTGCGGCGGATCCGCTTCGCGTCATTCCAGCGGCTGTGGTCGGTGCAGCGGTTGCCGGCGGATTAACTGAATTCTTCCGTGTAACCCTTCCTGCACCTCACGGGGGCATATTCGTAGCCTTTATTACAAACCATCCGCTCCTTTACTTATTAAGTATTGTAATTGGTGCTGTGATTATGGCGATGATCCTAGGTATCGTGAAAAAACCTGTAACTGAAAAATAAGGAAAAAAAGCGTCCTGTTACTAAAGGACGCTTTTTCTCTATCTTCTCGCGGCAGCGCGGTTAAGTTATGTATTTTATAATAAATTATGATAAAGTAAAAGAAGGGAAACAACTGACATAGCAATCGTCTAGGAGGAAACACTTTGACCGAAGAAAATCAAACAAAAACTGAAAAAGCGGGGAAGAAAAAAACAAATACGTATTGGGAATGGGGAAAAGCAATTGTCATTGCTGTCCTGCTGGCACTCATTATCCGCCACTTCCTATTTGAACCGTATTTAGTCGAAGGTTCATCTATGTACCCCACTTTACATGACGGCGAAAGACTGTTTGTCAATAAAACGGTACACTATATCGGTGACCTGGAGCGGGGAGATATCGTCATTATCAATGGTGAGACTTCAAAAATCCATTACGTCAAACGATTGATCGGTAAGCCTGGAGAAACCGTGGAAATGAAGGATGACACGCTTTATATAAACGGAAAAAAAGTTGCCGAGCCTTATTTGTCTAAAAACAAAAAAGAGGCAGAAAAGCTTGGTGTCAGTCTTACAGGCGACTTTGGCCCGGTGAAAGTACCGAAAGGCAAATATTTCGTCATGGGGGATAACCGGCTAAACTCCATGGACAGCAGAAATGGCCTCGGACTGATTGCGGAAGATCGGATTGTGGGTACGTCGAAGTTTGTATTTTTCCCGTTTAATGAAATGCGCCAAACCAAATAAAAACGCCTTGCTGGCCTTTGGACAGCAGGCGTTTTTTAATTGGAAAAAGAAGCGACTAATGCAATGCATAATACAGTGACAAATACTGAACCGATAATGGCCAGCACACTGAAGAAAAGGTGCACTTGCTTGTTCTCTTTGCCGCGTTTTTCTAATAACCGTTTAGAGAAGATATGTGAGAAGATATAAATCAGGGCGATCCCGATATATAATCCGATATCTTTGGCGGTAAAGCCAGTTACGGCAAGGTAAAAGCCTGTAAAAAAGATCAATAAGCAATATTCAGTCAGTGTTAAAAGCCTCAATGTGTTCCTCCGAGTAAGAATGTATGATTTTCCATCTGGATGCATCCTCTTTGTCTTCAATTGTATCACAGCTTCGCCCTTTTAGTGTAGAAGTGTTTCTGCCTGCTTTTATCAGTGAAGCATTTCTCTTGTCTTCCATTCATGGTATACTTTTAATGATGATAGACATGATGGAGGATATTAAATGATTGCAGTAAATAATGTGAGCTTGCGTTTTGCGGATCGCAAGTTATTTGAAGATGTAAATATTAAATTTACCCCAGGCAACTGCTACGGGTTAATTGGTGCCAATGGTGCTGGTAAATCAACGTTTCTGAAAGTGTTATCAGGAGAAATTGAGCCTCAGACAGGCGATGTTCATATGAGTCCTGGCGAGCGTCTTGCCATCCTGAAACAGAACCACTTTGAGTACGAAGAGTATGAAGTGCTAAAAGTTGTGATTATGGGACATAAGCGTTTATACGAGGTCATGCAGGAGAAAGACGCAATTTACATGAAGCCTGATTTCTCGGATGAAGACGGAATTCGTGCGGCAGAGCTCGAAGGTGAATTTGCAGAGCTGAACGGATGGGAAGCAGAAAGTGAAGCTGCGATCCTTCTAAAAGGTCTCGGCATCTCAGAAGATCTTCACACGAAGAAGATGGAAGATCTTGGCGGCTCCGAAAAAGTGAAAGTTCTCTTGGCTCAGGCATTATTCGGCAAGCCCGATGTCCTGCTTCTTGATGAGCCGACGAACCACTTAGACCTTCAGGCAATTCAGTGGCTGGAAGAGTTTCTGATTAACTTTGAAAACACTGTGATTGTTGTATCCCATGACCGTCACTTTTTAAATAAAGTGTGTACACATATTGCTGACCTTGATTTTAACAAAATCCAAATCTACGTCGGAAACTATGATTTCTGGTATGAATCAAGCCAGCTTGCTTTGAAGCTTTCTCAAGAAGCGAACAAGAAAAAAGAAGAGCAAATTAAACAGCTACAAGAGTTTGTGGCCAGATTCAGCGCAAATGCGTCTAAATCAAAACAGGCGACTTCAAGAAAGAAACTTCTTGATAAAATTTCTCTTGATGATATTAAACCGTCTTCACGCCGTTATCCTTACGTCAATTTCACACCGGAACGAGAAATCGGTAATGACGTTCTCCGGGTAGAAGGATTAACGAAAACAATTGACGGTGTAAAAGTTCTCGACAATGTCAGCTTTATTATGAATAGAGAAGATAAAATTGCTTTTACAGGGCGTAACGAATTGGCTGTTACTACTCTGTTCAAAATCATTTCCGGGGAAATGGAAGCTGACAGCGGAACATTTAAATGGGGCGTGACGACATCTCAAGCGTACTTCCCTAAAGACAACAGCGAATATTTTGAAGGCAGTGATTTAAATCTTGTAGACTGGCTTCGCCAATATTCTCCTCATGACCAAAGTGAGAGCTTTTTACGGGGCTTCTTAGGACGCATGCTGTTTTCCGGTGAAGAAGTACACAAAAAAGCAAATGTTTTATCCGGGGGAGAAAAGGTTCGCTGCATGCTTTCGAAAGCAATGCTTTCTGGCGCCAATATTTTAATTTTGGATGAACCGACCAACCACTTAGACCTAGAATCTATTACAGCGCTCAATAATGGCTTAATCAGCTTTAAAGGCGCTATGCTGTTTACATCACATGACCACCAGTTTGTACAGACGATTGCCAACAGAATCATAGAGATTACACCTAATGGCATTGTTGACAAGCAAATGAGCTATGACGAGTTCCTTGAAAATGCTGATGTGCAGAATAAACTGGCTGAACTATACGCGTAATAAAAAAAGCAGAGAATTCTCTGCTTTTTTTTGTACATAGAAAAGAAAGGGGACATTAACTTGAAATTTTTAATTGTCGGAGCAGGTGGAGTAGGCGGTTATATTGGCGGACGGCTTGCAGAGAAAGGGAATGCGGTGACGTTTCTTGTCCGCCAAAAAAGAGCTGAACAGTTAAAACAAACGGGACTAGTTATTCATAGTGAAAAGGGTGACGTGTCCTTTCAGCCCGCAGTAATCACTGCAGGAGAAAAAGAACAGTTTGATGTGATCATCATCGCTTCTAAAGCATATTCACTCGGTCAGGTGATTAGCGATGTCAAACCTTTTGTCCACAGCGAATCAGTCATTATTCCTTTCTTAAACGGTTATCGTCACTACGAGCAGCTGTTTACGGCATTTTCGAAAGATCAGGTGCTGGGCGGGCTGTGTTTCATAGAAAGTGCTTTAAACAATCTGGGAGAAATCAAACATACAAGTGCGTCGCATCGTTTTGTGTTCGGTGAATGGAACGGTGAGCGCACGGAACGGATAAAAGAGCTTGAGGAAGCATTTGCAGGAGTGAAGGCAGAGGTCATCATTAGCGGGCATATTGAGAAAGACATCTGGAAAAAATATCTGTTTATTGCAGCACAAGCAGGAGTGACAACCTTATTTCAAAGACCGCTTGGACCAATCCTTGAAACAGAGAGCGGGCGGCACACTGCGCGAACACTCATTGGGGAAATCGGCATGATCTTGCGCAAGGAAGGAGTTCCGGCTGATCCAGAGCTTGAAGAAGACAGCTTCCGCACAATGACAAGCATGTCTTATCATATGAAATCCTCCATGCTCCGTGATATGGAAAATGGCCAAACGACAGAAGGAGATCATCTGCACGGCTTTTTGCTTGATAAAGCAAAGCGTTTGTCTCTGTCAACACCAATATTAGAAACAGTTTATGCCAATCTGCAAATGTATGAAGCAAAAAAATAAGAAGGAGGCGAAAGCCTCCTTCTTTATTTAAAAAGCCCAATTTCCATTTCTAAAGATAGGTTCTCTTTTTCCGTCTTCAGTAATTCCATCAATGTTCATATCCTTAGAACCAACCATAAAGTCTACGTGGGTAATGCTTTCATTTAAGCCTTCTTTGACAAGCTCTTCGCGAGACATCTGTTTTCCGCCCTCAATATTAAAAGCATAGGCACTGCCGATCGCCAGGTGATTTGACGCATTTTCATCAAATAAAGTGTTGTAAAAAAGAATATTTGACTGTGAAATAGCCGAATCGTACGGGACAAGAGCTACTTCACCAAGATAGTGAGAGCCTTCATCTGTTTCGACCAATTCTTTTAAAATGTCTTCTCCTTTTTCGGCTTTAATGTCAACAATACGGCCGTTTTTGAATGTGAGCGTGAAGTTTTCGATAATGTTCCCGCCGTAGCTTAGCGGTTTTGTGCTCGATACAAACCCGTCAACCCCGTCTTTTTGCGGCAGTGTGAATACTTCTTCTGTCGGCATATTGGCCATAAATTCATGTCCGCTTTCATTTACGCTTCCGGCACCTGCCCAAACGTGTTTTTTCGGCAGCTTGATTGTTAAATCAGTTCCTTCTGCTTGGTAATGTAAAGCGGCATAATGTTTTTGGTTCAAATGATCAACTTTTTCATGAAGGTTTTGATCATGATTGATCCACGCTTGAACCGGATTTTCTTCGTTTACGCGTGTGGCTTTAAAAATTTGTTCCCACAGGAGCTGTGTCGCTTCCTCTTCTGATTTGCCAGGGAAGACTTTCTGAGCCCAACCTGCTGATGCAGCACCGACGACAGTCCAGCTCACTTTATCAGATTGAATGTATTGTCTGTATGTATGTAACGCTTTGCCTGCAGCTTTTTGGAAGGCGGCAATCCGTTTGGAATCTACCCCTTGCAGTAAATCTGGGTTTGAGGATACGACTGAAATGAAAGCAGCTCCTTTCTTGGCAAGCTCTTCTCTGCCTTTCGCTTCCCATTCAGGATACTCTTCAAAGGCTTCAAACGGCGCCAGTTCATATTTTAATTTGGCCACTTCGTCATCCTGCCAATTCACTGTTACATTTTTTGCGCCTTTTTCATATGCATGTTTTACAATCAGACGGACGAAATCGCGTACTTCCGTCGAAGCATTTACCACCACATACTGGCCTTTTTGGACATTAACGCCGACCTCAACCGCCAGCTGGGCATATGTATTTAGTTTCTCTGAAAATGTATCCATCAATCTTTCCTCCTCGTGCTTTTTTCTCATCATATCAAATAATCTCCTATAAAGAAAAGAAAGGAGTGCAAAGAGAAAAACCCAAAACAAATTGGTCTTGGGCTTTTCAACACTTATGGATGATTCATTTTTACAGTGCCTTCAGGCGCATGAGGCATGTTTGCCAGTGAAATGCTCATGCCTCCAAGAATGATTCCGCTCAAAATGGCTGCAATCGCTACCCGTCTTCCTAAATCTCTAAGCATCTGTTTCCTCCTTATCGTTTCTCCATTTCCCACAATATGAAGCGAGAGAGGAAAAAAGAAGCAGGAATTTCAATTACTTTCTGAGATTTTGCGAGAAAAGGATTATTTAACCGCTTTTTGGAGCTTATCAATCACCTCTAAAGAACGGCCGGTGCCGATTGCCACGGATTCAAGCGGGTTTGGCGCCACGTGTACAGGTACAACGATTTCTTCTGACAGCCATTCTTTGATTCCGTTAAGAAGCGCCCCGCCGCCTGTTAAAATTACGCCGCGATCGACAATGTCTCCGCTTAATTCAGGAGGACAGTCCTCAAGTGTGGCTCTAATCGCTTCAAGAATATGAAGGAGAGATTCACGCATCGCGTTTTGAATTTCATTTGATTGAAGCATAATGGTTTTCGGTAGCCCCGTCACAAGGTCACGTCCGCGAATTTCCATTGCATCCGGCACATGCTCAATCAATGCATGGCCAATTTCCATTTTAACCTGCTCAGCTGTGCGTTCACCGATCAGCAAATTGTACTTTTTCCGCACAAAAGCAACGATATCCTCATCAAGCTGGTCGCCGCCGATTCTGATTGAATGGCAGGAGACAACGCCTCCAAAGGAAATAATCGCGACTTCCGTCGTCCCGCCGCCGATATCTACCACCACGTTAGCAACCGGCTCGTCAACCGGCAAATCCGCTCCGATTGCAGCTGCCACCGGTTCTTCAATTAAATGGACGTTTTTCGCTCCGCAATTTTTCACCGCGTCACTGATGGCGCGGCGTTCTACTGCAGTTGAGCCTGATGGTGTGCACACAACGACATTCGGCTTTCTGAACGACATGCCGATGCTCTTTCCGGCTTTTTTCATGATGTGCTTTAACAAATCAGTTGTCATGTCGTAGTCAGCGATAACGCCGTCTTTCATCGGTCTGACAGCGACAATTTTTCCCGGTGTTTTACCGATCATATTTTTCGCGTCAGTCCCGATCGCAAGCACTGCTTTAGTCGTTGTATCTACTGCGACAACAGAAGGTTCATTTAAGATGATTCCTTTATTTTTGCTGTAAACAAGTATATTAGCTGTTCCTAAGTCAATTCCAATTTCAGTTGATTGAAACATGTTTTCACCCAATCTTTATCCTGATTTTATATGATTCTACATTTAAAGTTTCTAAGAAAAGAAGCGATTTTTGGGGGTGTGCGTCGGGAAAGAAATGTTTTTGTAAAAAACTGCGGAAGGGTGTAACAGAAGTAATACATTTTTCGGTTTTATGGAAAAAATATCTTGCGATTCTTCAAGAAAGCGGGAAACTTTTTCTGCGTTTCGTACGTCTACGATATATTGAGGGACAACCTTGAATATTACATGAAAAAAGAAACATTTAAGGAAGAAGGGTTTTTATGAAATCAATAGGTGTTGTAAGAAAAGTAGATGAATTAGGCCGTATTGTTATGCCGATAGAGTTAAGACGGGCACTGGATATTGCTATTAAAGACAGCATTGAGTTTTTTGTCGAGGGCGATAAAATTATTTTGAAAAAGTACAAACCTCATGGCATTTGTTTAATGACTGGGGAAATCACTTCAGAAAATAAAGAGTACGGCAACGGTAAAATTACGTTAAGCCCTGAAGGCGCACAGCTGCTTCTCGAAGAAATTCAAGCCGCTTTAAAAGAATAATATATGTTGAAAAAGGCGGAATGGTGTAATCTCCGCCTTTTTTTGCGTGCCGATTTCTGATTACCGCCGCCTAAGATATGACATCATGAACAAAAGGTAATGAATGATTTGGGATACTTTACATATTTTACTCAATTATTTGTCGAAGAATGGTACAATAAACAGAGAAACACAAGCGGCAGGTGGTCATATGAGAAAATATCAAGCACGTATCATTTCCATTATTTTGGCGATGATTTTTATTATGTTTTGGGATTATTTATTTTATTTTATAGGCAAAAACCCGATTAATTGGCCTGTTGACATTGTGTATACAGCAGTAACGATTTTCAGTGTCTGGATGCTGGCGTATTATGTCGATGAGAAAAAACAGCTGGTCAAGAAAATGAAAGATAATGAATGGAAGTATAAACAGCTTTCTGATGAGAAGAACCGCATCATGGATAATTTACAGGAGATCGTTTTTCAAACAAATGCAAAAGGCGAAATTACATACTTAAATCAAGCGTGGGCAGCTATCACAGGTTTTTCGATCAGTGAATGTATGGGGACAATGTATAATGATTATTTCATAAAAGAAAAGCATGTAGCTGATCACATTAATACTCAAATCAAAAACAAAGCGTCCTCTGGGATGTTTACGGCAAAATATGTGACAAAGAACGGGACGATTTTTTGGGGCGAGGTTCACTATAAACTTTACTATGACCGAGATGAGCAATTTACCGGAAGCCTGGGTACAATGTCAGACATCACTGAGCGAAAAGAGGCTGAAGATGAGCTTCTGGAAATCAATGAACGGCTTGCGAGGGAGTCGCAGAAACTGTCAATCACGAGTGAACTGGCTGCCGGCATTGCACATGAAGTCAGAAATCCTTTAACGTCCGTCAGCGGATTCCTTCAAATTATGAAAACATCATATCCGGATAGAAAAGATTATTTTGATATCATCTTTTCAGAGATTAAAAGAATTGACTTGGTGCTCGGCGAGCTGCTGCTGCTGGCGAAGCCGCAGGAAATTACATTTAAAACGCACCCAATCAATGAAATTTTGAAACAAGTCACGACATTGCTTGATACGAATGCCATATTGTCCAATATTGCTATAGAAAAGAATTTTGGTGAGACGGAAGCCTGTATGATTAAAGGGGACGAAAACCAGCTGAAGCAGGTTTTTATCAATATTATCAAAAATGGAATTGAAGCAATGCCAAAAGGCGGTATCGTAACGATTTCCACTGCTAAAACAGCTTCACACGTCGTAATAAGCGTAAAAGATGAAGGAAACGGCATGTCACAGGAAAAGCTTGAGCAAATCGGAAAACCTTTTTATTCAACAAAGGAGAAAGGCACAGGGCTGGGGCTCGCCATTTGTTTGAGAATATTAAAGGAACATAACGGGGAATTGAAGATTGAAAGTGAAGCTGGAAAAGGCAGCATCTTTCAAGTTGTTTTGCCTTTGAAATCTGACAGCTGAGAGGGGAAAAACAAGATGAACTCGCTTCTGTTTGTATATGGGACTTTAAGGAAGCATGAAAAAAATCATCATTTGTTATCACAGTCGGCTTGTATCAGTGAGCAGGCGCGGACAAAGGGAAGTCTTTTTAATACGGCAGCCGAGGAACCTGCGGCCGTGTTTGGGGCTGATGGCTATATTTGCGGTGAGATATATGAAGCAGATGAATCGTTTATACATAAGCTTGATCTTTTTTATCAAGGCTACCACAAGACATCTGTACATGTCGAAACTGATGCTGGAATCAAGGAAGCAGTTGTATATTATATGAAAAAATATGATTGTGCTGACTTTGTGAACATAGGCAGCGGTGACTGGAAAGAACATCAGATGATCAGCAAATCTAAAGATCCCGTGTACTATTTTGCCTACGGATCTTGTATGGACAATGCCCGTTTTCAAAAAGCAGGGGTTGATCATTATTTTCAAGATCCAGTGGGAGGAGCTGTTTTAAAAGGGTATACAACCCGCTTTACGTTAAAAAGGCCAGACGGCTCAAGAGCGGATATCACTGAAGACGGAGGTACGACAGAAGGGGTGTTGTATCGTCTTCCTTTTTCAGCTGTCGCCTATTTGTATAAAAGGGAAGGGGTTGAATCTCATACCTATCGGCCGGCATTTGTAGACGTTGAAGCAGGGGGAAAGCTCTATACCGATTGTTTAACCTTTCTCGTCCTCCGAAAAGAAGCAGAAACAGCACCTCCTCAGCATTATCAAATCGAGATTGAACGGGGAGCGGAGCTTTATTTGACCAAGGGCTTTACTGAACGGCTTAAGCAGCATATGAATTCGCTGCCAAAAGGTTGATGAAATTAACACTGCCTCAAAAGAATATGTTAAAATTTGATCAATATGATGTTAGGTAAAGGAGCACCACTATGAAAAAAGAATTTGCCGTAATTGGACTCGGCCGTTTTGGTGGAAGTATATGCAAAGCATTGAGTGAAGAGGGCGTCGAGGTCATGGCGATGGATATTGATGAAGATAAAGTCAACGAGTATGCCAAGATTGCATCACATGCCGTCATCGGAGACTCGACCGATGAATCTGTTCTGAAAAATTTAGGTTTGAGGAATTTTGACCACGTCATTGTTGCGATTGGTGAAAATATTCAGGCGAGTATATTAACAACTCTGATTCTCAAAGAACTAGGTGTCAATACGATTACAGTTAAGGCTCAGAATGATTACCATGAAAAAGTGCTGTCCAAAATCGGCGCGGATCACATTGTCCACCCGGAACGTGATATGGCAAAAAGAATTGCGCATAATATCGTTTCCAACAATGTACTTGATTATTTGGAGCTGTCAGAAGAGCATAGTCTTGTCGAGATCGTTGCCAACAGCCGTCTTGCCGGAAACACTCTTCTCGATTTAGATATACGGGCGAAATACGGTATTAATATTGTAGCGATTAAAAGGGGCAAGGAAGTCATCGTGTCGCCGCTTGCGACTGAAGTGATACATCAAGAAGATATTCTCATCGTCATTGGATCGGTTACGGATATTTCACGTTTTGAGAAAAGAGTTCTTCATACGAAATAGAAGAAATATAAGCCGTCCTTAGGGGCGGTTTTTTAATATTATCAGAATATAACAACTTTAATGAACTAAGCGCCAATTTACTAAAATTTTATTGACTACGGATAAGCGTTCCGATAGCATATTGTACCATATAAATAAAAAAGAGGAGGGGGCCATTTGAATAAAGAAGCGCTGGTCAAAAGGCTGAATGCTTCAGCCCGCAGACAAAAAGCTGACATCGTCATTAAGAACGGGAAAATCATGGACGTATATAATCATGAGTGGATTTATGAAGATATTGCGATAACAGACGGAGTGATTGTAGGCCTCGGCCAGTATGAAGGTGAAGAAACCATTGATGCAGAGGGGCAAGTCATTGTGCCGGGATTTATTGATGGTCATGTACATATTGAGTCATCAATGGTGACACCGATCGAGTTTGCAAAAGCCGTATTGCCGAATGGCGTGACGACCATCATTACCGATCCGCATGAAATAGCGAACGTGTCCGGTCAGGAAGGGATCAAATTTATGATTGAACAGGCTCGGCAAACACCGCTGAATATCCATTTTATGCTTCCCTCCAGTGTGCCTGCCGCCAGCTTTGAGCGATCCGGTGCGGTACTTCGGGCGGCCGATTTGAAGCCATTTTACGAAGAGAAAGAGGTATTGGGTCTGGCTGAAGTGATGGATTATGTATCGGTTGAGCAGGGTGAAGCAGACATGGTTAATAAGCTGTTTGATGCCCGGAGCGCGGGGAAACGGATTGACGGACATTTAGCAGGCTTGTCAACTGATCTCATCAATATTTACAGAACCGCTTTTGTCTTGACCGATCATGAGGTAACGACGAAGGAAGAAGCGCTGGATCGTATCAGAAGAGGAATGTACGTCATGATGCGAGAAGGGTCAGTCGCCAAAAATACAATGAAAGTGCTGCCGGCTGTTAATGAAAAGAATGCGCGCCGTTTCTTTTTCTGTACTGATGATAAACACGTAGATGATTTATTGTCAGAGGGAAGTGTGAATCATCAGGTGAAAAAGGCTATTCAAGCTGGCCTCGATCCGTTTTTGGCATACCAATTGGGAAGCCTGAATGCAGCGGAATGCTACGGCCTAGATACAAAGGGAGCGATTGCTCCGGGATTTGACGCCGATTTGCTCTTTATTTCAGATGTGGAAAATGTCACTGTCACAAAGACGTTGGTAAAAGGACAAACTGTTGCTGAAGATAATAAAGCAGTTTGTCAGGCGCAAGCTCATACGCTAACACCAGACCCGGCGCTGCTTCATTCCGTTAACCTTGCTGCTCCTCTTTCCGAACAGGATTTTCATATGCCAATTGATCCCCAGCAGCAGATGAATGTCATTCAAATCATACCAAATCAGCTTGAAACACGCCTGGTGAGTGTTCCGGCTCCAGAAGCACCCATTTTTCAGCCTGATATCGATCTTGACTTGTTAAAGATTGCAGTCGTGGAACGGCATAAGGGATTAAAAGAAACGGGACTTGGTATTGTGAAAGGATTTGGTTTGAAAAGCGGGGCGATTGCAACAACGATTTCACACGATTCGCATAATATCATTGCCGTGGGGACAAATGACACCGATATCGCAGCCGCAGTTAATAAGCTGCAGGAAATTGGCGGCGGATTAACAGTTATAAAAGACGGGGAAGAACTTCACTCGGTTGCTCTGCCGATTGCGGGGTTATTATCCGACCAATCTGCAGAATTAGTGAATCAAAGCTTAATGACGCTTCATGAAAAGCTCTCATTTATCGGTTTTAAAGACCGGTTTAACCCATTTTTGACGCTTTCATTCTTGGCTTTGCCTGTCATTCCTGACATCAAAATGACGACAACAGGATTGTTTGATGTAAAGTCATTTCAGCATATAGCACTGCAATAAAAAAGATGCACTCCTAAGTGAGTGCATCTTTTTTTAAACCTCCATAATGATCGGAAGGATCATTGGGCGGCGTTTCGTTTTTTCATATAAGAACGGAGCAAGCGTATCCGTGATCTCATTTTTGATTTCTGACCATTGAGTGGTTTTTCGTTCCATAACTTTTTGCAAGTGGTTTGAAATAAGCTCCTGGGCGTCATTGATCAAATCACCTGATTCTCTCATGTAAACAAACCCTCTGGAAATCAAGTCAGGGCCCGCTGAAATCTTAAAGTCATCCATATCTATGCTGACAACGACGATCACAAGACCTTCTTCAGAAAGAATTCTGCGGTCGCGAAGCACGATATTTCCAATATCACCGATACCGCTACCGTCGATGTATACTGAACCGGATGGGATTTTACCGGCAACTGAAGCTTCATCGCCTTTAAGCGCCAATACTTCACCGTTATCCATGATAAAGCAGTTTTCTTCAGGGATGCCGCAATCTGTCGCAAGCTTGACATGCATCTTTTGCATTCTGTACTCACCGTGAATCGGCATGAAGAATTTAGGCTTGATTAAACGAAGCATCAGCTTTTGTTCTTCCTGTCCGCCGTGACCGGATGTATGGATATCATTAAGAGGTCCGTGAATAACTTCGGCCCCCGCACGATACAGCTGGTTAATTGTGCGGCTCACGCTGATTGTGTTGCCCGGGATAGGGGATGAAGAAAATACGACTGTATCTCCAGGATTGATTGAAATCTGCCGGTGTGTGCCGTTTGCAATTCTGGATAAAGCCGCCATCGGTTCCCCTTGGCTTCCTGTACACAGGATTGTTACTTTATTGGCAGGAATGCGATTGATTTCGTTATGTTCAATAAACGTATTTTTAGGACAGTTAATATAGCCGAGAGTTTGTCCGATTTCGATAGCCGATTCCATACTGCGTCCAAATACGGCAACTTTTCTTCCATTTAATACAGCAGCCTCAATTACCTGCTGCAAGCGGTGAATATTCGACGCAAATGTAGCGAAGATAACTCGGCCGTCCACCTTGCGGAAAATGTCATGAATGCTTTCTCCGACACGGCGTTCAGACATAGTGAACTCCGGGTTTTCACTGTTTGTGCTGTCTGAAAGGAGGCACAGAACGCCTTCTTTGCCGATTTCGGCCATTTTCGTTAAGTTTGCCGGCTCGCCGACTGGAGTAAAGTCGAATTTGAAATCTCCAGTATGTACGATGTTTCCGGGCGGCGTTTTTACAACAATACCGTAGGAATCCGGAATACTGTGTGTTGTTCTAAAGAATGACACAGCCGTTTTGCGAAATTTTACGATATCATCCTCACCGATGATGTTAAGCTTAGTCTGTCTTAATAATCCGTGCTCTTCAAGTTTATTCCGAAGTAAGCCGATCGCGAGTTTACCGCCGTAAACGGGAATATTGACTTGTCTAAGCAGGTACGGGATGCCGCCGATATGGTCTTCGTGCCCGTGAGTGATAAAAAGCCCTTTAATTTTATCTTCGTTTTTAACTAAATACGTGTAATCGGGAATGACGTAATCAATACCGAGCAGTTCGTCCTCGGGAAACTTGATCCCCGCATCAATCAGCACAATTTCATCCTGAAACTGCACCGCATACGTATTTTTACCGATTTCGCCCAGTCCTCCGAGGGCGAAAACAGCAGTCTGATCGTTTTTTACAAATTTCATACCGCTCATAACTCCAATACTTTAAAATTTTCACTCTGTTGCTCATATTCTAAAAAAGCACCGTCAACAGGTGTGATAAATTCAATATTAAATTTCTTGTCTTTCAGTTTCGTTCTGACGTCACGCTCTGATACGCCTTCAATATAAAGTGAATCTGTTTTTTCCCGAACAGGTACTTCCTCAGCTTTTTTTTGATAAAATACCTTATAAATCATCCAAATCTCTCCTTAAATGCCGTATGTTAGACTCGCTTATTCTATTATATTCGAAAACGGAATATAAGGAAAGTCTTGAGCAAAATAAGGACCTTTCAAAAAGGGACAGATCCCTTATCAGGCAATGGCTTTCCTGCGGAGCATTCCGTTCCATTGTCTTCTGAGTTTCTTTTTTAATTTCCGAAGCATAATGCGGTCCCTCCTTCGATTGATACTTGTCCAAGGCTGTTTTATACAAATAGTATGCGGAGTTTAGCATGGACTTTTCGTGGATATTAATGGAATTTTATTTTGTTTTTGAGGGAAATAGTTTGCTGAAACGAAATCTTTTTGTATGATGAGTGTGGGAATTGCAGATTTAGACGATAAAGGGGAATAACGATGGACTCAAAATTAATTTTTTTCGATATTGACGGCACGATATATGATCACGACAAAAAGATACCGGAAAGCACAAGAAAAACGGTAGCGGAGCTTCAGAGGCAGGGACACCATGTGTTTATCGCAAGCGGGCGGTCCCCGTTTCTTGTGAAGCCGATTTTAGAGGAGTTAGGCATTCACTCATTTATTTCATACAACGGTCAGTATGTCGTCTTTGAAAATGAAGTGATTTATAAGAACCCGCTGCCTGAAGGGGCAATCAGAAGATTGTTAAAGCAGGCGGGAGAAGGAAGCCACCCGGTTGTGTTTATGGCTGAAGATACAATGAAAGCGACTGTTGCTGACCATCCTCATGTCTTAGAGGGAATCGGAAGCCTGAAAACCGACTATCCTGAAACCGATGACCTCTTCTATGAAGGAAAAGAAATTTTTCAGCTTCTGTTGTTTTGCCAGGATGAAGAAGAAAAAGTTTATGGGGCTTTTCCAGAATTCGATCTTGTGCGCTGGCATGAGCTTTCGACTGATGTTCTGCCGCGCGGCGGATCGAAGGCGGAAGGGATTAAAAAAGTAATCGAGCGCCTTCCGTTTGATATCAGCGATACATATGCCTTCGGTGACGGATTAAATGATCTGCAAATGATTCAGTTTGTCGGAACAGGCGTTGCCATGGGGAATGCCGTTACTGAATTAAAAGAAGTTGCGGATTTTGTAACAAAGCCTGTAGACGAGGATGGAATTGCTTATGCTGTCAAAGAATTAGGCCTGCTAAAATAAAAAAGCGGCTGGCACTTATAGTGTCAGCCGCATATTTTCTTTTAGCGGTCAATCGCCATCGCGTTTTCAGGTTCTTTAAATGGATTTTCTTTATCGATATGATCATAAAACATAACGCCATTTAAATGGTCGATTTCATGCTGAAATACAATCGCCGGAAATCCTTTTAAACGAATGTCTATTTGTTCTCCCTCCAGTGTTGTTCCTTTCACTCTGATACGAGCGTAGCGCGGAACATAGCCGGGAATTGCCTCATCAACTGACAGGCAGCCTTCACCGCTTGTTAAATAGCTTCTTTCAACGGAATGGCTGACGATCTTCGGGTTAAACAATGCATAGCTGTATAACTTCCCGGAAGCATCTTCTGCATGGACTGCAATCATCCGTTTATTAATATTAATTTGAGGCGCCGCAAGTCCTACGCCGGGGCGCAGATTGTATTTTTCAGCTAATTCCGGATTTTGGCTGTTTTTTACGAATTCAATCATATCTGCCAGCTGCTGTTTTTCTTCTTCTGTGGCAGGCAGCCCGACAGGCTCTGCTGTCTCTCTTAAGGCAGGGTGGCCGTCGCGCACGATGTTTTCCATAGTAATCAAGAAACTTCACTCCTAAAGCTTAATATGTAAATTATATCGGATTTCTTCGTAAAGGTGCAACGAAACGAATGACCAGCCGTAAAGGCTGGTCAGTGTTTTACTGTGTAATTAGCAACAGCCTCCGCCTAAATAAGCAGCTCCAACAATGATTAACAGAATGAATAAAACAACGATTAACGCAAATGTGCGGCCATATCCTGCTCCGCCATATCCGTAACCATAACTGCAGCAGCCTCCGCCGTAACCATATCCATAACCGTACATGAACATAACCTCCTCTTTTAATTACGCCAGAGCCTTGTAGTAGGCATAGCGTCTACAATAACCTATGTAAAAACAAAAAAGTTGTATGGTCATCTGTCCTGATTTTTCACGATTAGATCTTATTTTTTACTCAGAAAGCCATGCGATAACCACCTGGCTATTGTCAAATATCTCTATGGATTCTATAGTAGAAATTGTCAAGATTGGGGGATTTAACGTGAAAGACAGAATAAAACGGCGCTACGGTGTGAAAATCGGAGCCTTTTGCGCTGTGGTTTTACTATTAACCGGATGTGTGGGACAGGACCCGCTGGATTCACTTCATGACTCATTAGAAAAAGTCGCTGATCTAGAAAAACCGTTTCAAGAAGAACAGAAAATGCTCGAAGAATTAGAGAAGAAAGAACATGCTCTCTACAATGATGTCATCAAGCTCAATATGGATGATTATAAAAAAATCGTTTCATTATCAGACGAAGCGCTAGAGAATGTAAATAAACGAGAAGAACATCTAAAGCTTGAAAATGAGAGCATCGAAAAATCCGAATCAGAATTTGAGGAAGCCAAAAAATCCGCAGAAAATATTAAGGATAAACACATCAAGGCAAAAGCCGAGACTGCGGCAGATCATATGAAAAAAAGATATGCTGCATACAGCTCTATGTTTGAAGAATATGAAAAAGCGATTAAACTTGATAAAAAACTGTATAAGCTGCTGAAAGACAAAGACTTGACGCTGAATAAGCTTGATCAGCAGATTGAAAAAGCGAATGCATCTTATAAAAAAGTCCTTAAACAAAGCGGAGAATTTGATGTGCAAACGGAGAAATATAATAAAGCCCGCGAAGATTTATATGACGCCGCAGGCTATCATATAAAAAAGAGCTGACTATGATCAGCTCTTTTTTTAAATTCTATTCAAAATTTAAATTTCTATTGTAGTACAGTGTGATAGGTTATACTAGTACAGTTTGAGGTACAGGCTGCATCTGTTTTTTTATAGAAAATGTAAAGCGAATACATTTATTGAAAATCAGCGATGAAAACGATTGACGGTTCTTCTTTATATGGTGTAAACTAATCCATGTTAAGCGGTGTTGTATTAGTTTTTTACAACTTCGAAATAATACAGTTCAAAGCAGAGTGTAACTATCCTACATAAATGGTTTCGGCAAACTGGGGATCGGCTAAAATATATACGACTTACTGCTGATACTTTAGGGTACCCTAAGTTTGTATGTATAAAAGGAATGCACGTCTAATGACTGTTTAAAAGAAAGGAAGAGGTGACTTTAGTATGGCTGCAAAAACGAAAAAAGTAATCGTTGATAGTAAGAAGCAATTTGATGCCATTAAAAAGCAGTTCGAAACGTTCCAAATTTTAAATGAAAAGGGAGAAGTCGTGAATGAAGCGGCGATGCCTGATTTAACTGATGATCAATTGAAAGAGCTTATGCGCCGCATGGTATTTACGCGTGTGCTTGATCAGCGCTCTATCTCATTAAACCGTCAAGGACGTCTCGGATTCTACGCTCCTACTGCGGGCCAAGAAGCTTCTCAGATTGCTACACATTTCGCGCTTGAAAAAGAAGACTTCGTTCTTCCGGGATACCGTGATGTGCCTCAGTTAATCTGGCACGGCCTTCCATTATATCAAGCGTTCCTGTTCTCTCGCGGACATTTCCGAGGAAACCAAATGCCTGATGATGTGAATGCCCTTTCTCCACAAATCATTATCGGTGCTCAATACATTCAAACGGCCGGTGTTGCGCTAGGTCTTAAAAAACGCGGTAAGAAAGCTGTCGCAATCACTTACACTGGTGACGGCGGAGCTTCACAAGGGGACTTCTACGAAGGAATTAACTTTGCCGGCGCTTATAAAGCACCTGCGATCTTCGTTGTACAAAACAACCGTTACGCGATTTCAACTCCAGTTGAAAAACAATCTGCAGCAGGCACAATTGCACAAAAAGCAGTAGCTGCCGGTATTGTGGGTGTACAAGTAGACGGAATGGATCCGCTTGCTGTATACGCTGCAACTGCTGAAGCACGCGAACGGGCGATTAACGGTGAAGGCCCGACACTGATTGAAACACTGACATTCCGTTATGGCCCGCACACAATGGCTGGTGACGATCCGACTAAATATCGCACAAAAGAAATCGAAAACGAGTGGGAGCAAAAAGATCCGCTTGTACGCTTCCGTGCGTTCCTTGAAAACAAAGGCCTATGGTCTGAAGAAGAAGAAACAAAAGTAATCGAGGATGCAAAAGAAGAAATTAAGCAGGCGATCAAAAAAGCGGATGCTGAGCCTAAGCAAAAAGTAACTGATTTAATGAAAATCATGTTCGAAAAAATGCCTCATAACCTTGAGGAGCAATTTGAAATTTATACACAGAAGGAGTCGAAGTAAGCCATGGCGCAAATGACAATGATTCAAGCAATCACGGATGCGTTACGCACAGAACTGAAAAATGACGAAAATGTCTTAGTTTTCGGAGAAGACGTTGGTGTTAACGGCGGCGTATTCCGTGCGACAGAAGGATTGCAAAAAGAATTCGGTGAAGACCGTGTGTTTGACACGCCACTTGCTGAATCTGGTATCGGCGGTCTTGCCCTTGGTTTAGGCTTAAACGGCTTCCGTCCGGTAATGGAAATCCAATTCTTCGGATTTGTTTACGAAGTAATGGATTCAGTTTCTGGCCAAATGGCTCGTATGCGTTACCGTTCTGGCGGACGCTGGACTTCACCTGTAACCATTCGTTCTCCGTTCGGCGGCGGTGTTCATACTCCTGAGCTTCACGCTGACAGCTTAGAAGGTCTTGTTGCACAACAGCCTGGTATCAAAGTTGTTATTCCATCAACTCCTTACGATGCCAAAGGACTTTTGATTTCTGCGATCAGAGACAACGATCCTGTTGTTTTCTTAGAGCACATGAAGCTTTACCGTTCTTTCCGTCAGGAAGTTCCTGAAGAAGAATACACAATTGAGCTTGGCAAAGCTGACGTAAAACGTGAAGGTACTGACCTTTCAATCATCACTTACGGCGCAATGGTTCATGAATCATTAAAAGCTGCCGAGGAGCTTGAAAAAGACGGCATTTCTGCTGAAGTTGTCGACCTTCGCACTGTAAGCCCGCTTGACATTGATACAATCATCGCATCTGTAGAAAAAACAGGACGCGCGATTGTTGTTCAAGAGGCACAAAAACAAGCCGGTATTGCTGCAAACGTAGTAGCAGAAATTAATGACCGTGCGATCTTGAGCTTGGAAGCACCTGTACTTCGCGTGGCTGCGCCTGATACAGTATTTCCTTTCTCTCAAGCGGAGAGCGTATGGCTTCCAAACCATAAAGATGTTCTTGAAACAGCAAGAAAAGTACTTGAATTTTAATCAAACTGCATAATCGAGTGGGAAGATGAACGTTTTCCCTCTATTATATATCTGTTTTCAATGCTTACGTTGTAAACTTTAAAATTGCTTAATCAAACTAGGAGGTCGAGAACTGTGGCATTTGAATTTAAACTTCCAGATATCGGGGAAGGTATCCACGAAGGCGAAATCGTAAAATGGTTTGTCAAGCCTAACGATGAGGTTGACGAAGATGATGTACTGGCGGAAGTCCAAAATGATAAAGCAGTAGTAGAAATTCCTTCACCTGTTAAAGGAAAAGTATTAGAATTAAAAGTTGAAGAGGGAACGGTTGCAACTGTTGGACAAACGATCATTACGTTTGATGCACCTGGTTACGAAGACCTTCAATTTAAAGGCAGCGATGAGTCTGGCGACGCAAAAACTGAAGCACAAGTTCAGTCTACTGGTGAAGCTGGACAAGATGTTGCGAAAGAAGAGCGTGCTGAAGAGCCTGCTAAAGAAACTGGCGCAGGACAGCAGGATCAAGCTGAAGTTGACCCGAACAAACGCGTGATCGCTATGCCTTCTGTACGTAAATACGCTCGTGAAAAAGGCGTAGATATCCGTAAAGTAACAGGTTCAGGCAACAACGGACGTGTTGTGAAAGAAGATATCGACAGCTTTGGAGGAGCGCAAGAAGCTGCGCC
Source organism: Bacillus sp. AF23 (assembly GCF_020861455.1). Lineage (NCBI taxonomy): Bacteria > Bacillati > Bacillota > Bacilli > Caryophanales > Bacillaceae > Bacillus > Bacillus sp. AF23. Next base: position 51,180 of record NZ_JAJHVY010000016.1, on the reverse strand, counting down.
ACAAGAAACGGCTGCACCTCAAGAAACAGCTGCTAAACCGGCTGCTGCACCGGCTCCAGAGGGTGAATTCCCAGAAACTCGCGAAAAAATGAGCGGTATCCGTAAAGCAATTGCAAAAGCGATGGTAAACTCTAAACATACTGCTCCTCATGTAACACTAATGGACGAAGTGGACGTAACAAACCTTGTTGCACATCGTAAACAGTTCAAACAGGTTGCTGCTGATCAAGGCATCAAGCTGACATACTTGCCTTACGTTGTAAAAGCTCTTACATCTGCACTGAAAAAATTCCCTGTTTTAAACACGTCAATTGACGATAAAACAGATGAAGTAATCCAAAAACATTACTTCAACATCGGTATTGCTGCTGACACTGAAAAAGGCTTGCTTGTGCCAGTTGTAAAAAATGCAGACCGTAAAGCGATCTTTGAAATTTCTGATGAGATCAACAGCCTTGCAACAAAAGCTCGTGAAGGCAAGCTTGCTCCAGCTGAAATGAAAGGCGCATCTTGCACAATTACAAACATCGGTTCAGCCGGCGGACAATGGTTCACTCCGGTTATCAACCATCCAGAAGTTGCGATTCTTGGTATCGGACGCATTGCAGAAAAAGCGATTGTTCGTGATGGCGAAATCGTAGCAGCTCCAGTCTTAGCTCTTTCTCTCAGCTTCGACCACCGTATGATCGACGGAGCGACTGCGCAAAATGCACTAAATCACATCAAGCGTTTACTGAACGATCCACAATTAATTTTAATGGAGGCGTAATGTTATGGTAGTAGGAGATTTCCCTATTGAAACAGATACTCTTGTAATTGGTGCGGGACCTGGCGGCTATGTAGCTGCCATCCGCGCTGCACAGCTTGGACAAAAAGTAACAGTCGTTGAAAAAGCAACTCTTGGAGGCGTATGTCTGAACGTTGGATGTATCCCTTCAAAAGCGCTGATCAATGCTGGCCACCGTTATGAGAATGCTAAGCATTCTGATGACATGGGAATCACTGCTGAGAACGTAACAGTTGATTTCACAAAAGTTCAAGAGTGGAAAACTTCTGTTGTTAACAAGCTTACTGGCGGTGTAGCAGGTCTTCTTAAAGGCAACAAAGTAGATGTAGTAAAAGGCGAAGCTTACTTTGTAGACAGCAATTCAGTTCGTGTAATGGATGAGAATTCTGCTCAAACATACACGTTCAAAAACGCAATCATTGCGACTGGTTCTCGTCCTATCGAATTGCCAAACTTCAAATATACTGAGCGTGTCCTAAATTCAACCGGCGCTTTGGCTCTTAAAGAAATTCCTAAAAAGCTTGTTGTTATCGGCGGCGGATACATCGGAACTGAGCTTGGAACTGCGTATGCAAACTTCGGCACTGAGCTTGTTATTCTTGAAGGCGGAGATGAAATTCTTCCAGGCTTCGAAAAACAAATGAGTTCCCTTGTAACTCGCAGACTGAAGAAAAAAGGCAACGTTGAAATCCATACAAACGCGATGGCTAAAGGCGTTGAAGAAAAATCTGACGGCGTAACAGTCACTTTCGAAGTAAAAGGTGAAGAAAAAACCGTTGATGCTGATTACGTACTGATTACTGTCGGACGCCGTCCAAATACTGATGAGCTTGGTCTTGAGCAAGTCGGTATTGAAATGACTGACCGCGGTGTTATCAAAACTGACAAACAGTGCCGCACGAACGTACCTAACATCTATGCAATCGGTGATATCATTGAAGGACCGCCGCTTGCTCACAAAGCATCTTACGAAGGTAAGATTGCTGCAGAAGCGATCGCTGGAGAGCCTGCAGAAATCGATTACCTTGGTATTCCTGCGGTTGTCTTCTCTGAGCCTGAGCTTGCATCAGTCGGTTACACTGAAGCACAAGCGAAAGAAGAAGGCCTTGACATTGTTGCTGCTAAATTCCCATTTGCAGCAAACGGCCGCGCGCTTTCTCTTAACGAAACTGACGGCTTCATGAAGCTGATCACTCGTAAAGAGGATGGCCTTGTCATCGGTGCGCAAATCGCCGGCGCAAGCGCTTCTGACATGATTTCTGAATTAAGTTTAGCTATCGAAGGCGGCATGACTGCTGAAGATATCGCTATGACAATTCATGCGCATCCAACATTGGGTGAAATCACAATGGAAGCTGCTGAAGTGGCAATCGGAAGCCCGATTCACATCGTAAAATAATAGAGATGACATAACAAACAGCCCCGCTGTAAGCGAGGGCTGTTTTATTTATTTAGACAGTACATGCTGTAATGGTTTAATGATGTCTTCTTTCTTTTTCACACATCCCTCTATTTTCACAACGACATGCCGCTGATCAACTACCATGAGAGTAGGGACGGTTTCGATTTCATCTTCCCAGCCTTTTCTGTTATCGTATACCTTCATTTTATCTATTTGGTCAGGATAATCCTTTTCTAAATCTAGCAGAGCATCATAATATGACGCCTCTTGATCAATTTGATTTTCATCAGAAAAAAATAGGATTTGAGTATGATGAATGCTGTCAATTCGGCTTTTTTTTATTGGATTGATTGTGGAAAGGGTGCAGCCCGATAAAGCAAATACTATCATCAGTATGGGAAATACCGCGCGATATCGCATCTATCTTCTCCTCTGTATAAACCATAGTAAACTAGTTTTAGTTTATCATGAGTAACCGCGTCATCTGCTTCTTGTTACCTAATTGTTATATAATTGAAACCGTTTTTAAAGAGCGATAACATCTCTTTAAAACCCAATACTCTGAACGCACACATTATTCATCGCGAATCATTTGCAATTTCGTTACACTATTCAAAAAAAGTTCGCGAAAACATGAAATCACAATGTCTTTTCAGCATAAGTATCGAATGAAAGCGTTTGTTAAGAAGATGATAATTCATGGAACCAAAAAGAAAAAACATGTTACATTAAAAGTTTTCGAAATAAATGTGTTATACAATTTGTTGTTGACATTTTAAATGTGACATATTAATATAATACCAACAAAAGAAATTAAGCGTTTTCAAAATTAAAAGAAATGGGGAATGAGAGATGGGTACGATTGTTTGCCAAGATTGTAACGAAGCCATTCATTACTTCGAGGATGAGAAGGTTACAACGTTATACGGAACATGCTGCGGACAATGTCAGTGTCCTCTTGATGAAGAGTAAGAAAAAGCATGCGGCTTAGCCGCATGCTTTTTGTATTTATTGAATAGCTTTTTGCTCTTTTATGACTCGAATCATGCTCAAAGTAGAATCCTCCGGTCCTTGAACAGGAAGCCCGGCATCAATGTTTTTGAAGATGTAGCTGATGTTTTCTTCTGTAATAATCTCGCCGGGGATAAAGATAGGAATTCCAGGAGGATACACCATCACAAATTCAGCGATAATCCGTCCTGCTGCTTCTTTTAATGGAACAATTTCTGTATTTGCATAGAAAGCGTCACGCGGCGTCATCGCCAGTAACGGGATTTCTGGAAGCAGTACCTCTGTCTGTTTATGCGTAACATCATTTGCTGACATTTGACGCGCTATCTCTTGTAAAGCTTCCACAAGGCGATCTGCATCGTTCTGGCTGTCACCAGGTGTGAAGATACACAAAATGTTATACAGATCTGAAAGCTCTACTTCAATATTAAAGGATTCCCGCAGCCACTTCTCGACATCATGTCCTGTGAGCCCGAGGTTTTTAACTGAAATAATTAATTTTGTCGGGTCATAATTGTAAGCCGCTTTAGAACCGAGTATTTCAGAACCGACACAGTAAATGCCGTCAATTTGGTTCAGACGTTCTCTCGTCTGATTAGCAAGCTTCAACGTTTCTTCAGCAAGCTGATAGCCCTCTGTCGCAAGCCGTTTTCTGGCGACGTCCAAAGAGGCTAGAAGCAAATAAGAAGTAGACGTGGTTGTCAGCATGCTGAGTATCGATTGCACTCTGTCTTTAGAAACAAGGCCTTCTTTCATGTTTAGAATAGAGCTTTGTGTCAGTGATCCGCCTAGCTTATGCACACTTGTCGCAGCCATGTCTGCACCTGCCTGCATTGCTGAAAGCGGAAATTGGTCGTGAAAATGAATATGAACGCCGTGTGCTTCATCGACCAGAACCGGCACATCAAAGGAATGGGCTAGTTCTACGATGCTTTTTAAATCAGCAGCTACCCCGAAATATGTCGGGTTGATCACAAGAAGCCCTTTGGTATCAGGATGTTCATTCAGCGCACGTTTAGCGGATTCAAGTGTAATGCCGTGAGAGATGCCCAGTTCATTGTCAATTTCAGGATGAATAAAGATTGGGACAGCTCCGGAAAATACAATAGCTGACATAATGGATTTGTGCACATTTCTTGGAATGATGATTTTATCTCCAGGTCCGCAGACAGCCATCACCATTGTCATGATTGCGCCGCTTGTTCCCTGAACAGAAAAAAAGGTGTGATCCGCGCCGAAAGCTTCGGCCGCCAAATCCTGCGCTTCTTTAATAATGCCTTTAGGCGCATGCAGGTCATCTAATGGTTCAATATTAATCAAATCTATACTTAACGCGTTTTCACCGATAAATTGTCTGAACTCCGGATCCATTCCTGCCCCTTTTTTATGGCCGGGAATGTGGAATTGAACAGGCTGTCTGCTTGCGTGCTTTTTCAGGCCTGTGTATAAGGGTGTTTCATGTTGCGACAATTGTTTTCCCACCTTTGTAGTAATACCTATGCATATTAGTGTGTATTAAAATCAGTTTCTCAACCGTTTTTTAGACGTAAAACAAATGAATTATATTATGAACTTGAAAGAATGTAAAGAACAATTTATGATCAAATGAAGATGCTTTTTGTAAAAGGAAAGCGAATCTATAAGGAGTGAAGAAAATGGAATACCAATATCCGATGAATGAAGATTGGACAACCGAAGAAGCAGTGGATGTGATTGCATTTTTCCAGCAGGTTGAGCTGGCTTATGAAAAGGGTGCCGACCGTGCAGAGCTGCTTAAGACGTATCGGCGATTCAAAGAAATTGTGCCGGGAAAAGCTGAAGAAAAAAAGCTGTGCGGCGAATTTGAGGAACAAAGTACATACTCTCCTTATCGTACGGTCAAGCAGGCGAAGGAATCTGACCAGGCAAAGATTAAGATGTAAAAGGAAAAGAGCCGGATGAAAGGTCCCGGCTCTTTTTTATGCTTGTGATACTTTTTGGGTTAAGCGGTACAGAAATGCAAGCTGCTGGAAGGCACCGTCGATTCGCTGAAGGAATTCTTGGTTATTCATATTCAGCACCTCTTCTTTTTGAAGCTGAATGCCGCATAACAGCTCGGCTTTCTTTATTGTCTGCAACCGTTCAAACAATGTCTTGAGCTGTTCCTTGTCCATTTCTGACTGCTTATGGACCCCCGGCTTTGTGTGATCCGCAGACCAAACAAAGCTGTCTGGAATGTGATTTGTAACGCTGTCTTGATTCGCTTCAAGCAATTTGCCGTATTCTTCTTTTATAGGGGACTCATAAATGATCGCGAACCATACAAAAACATGGCTCTCCCACAAGCCGATTTGAAAATGCGGCAGTTTTTTATAGCCTCTTTTGCTGTTTGCGAATGCCACCCAGCTGTCTGCGGGAGGGTTGACTGATCTCCTAGCATGCTTGGCCACATGGGGAAACATTTCATCTCCGGTTAAAGCGGATAATGTCGGGGCAAAGTGCTCGCCTAAAGCAGTCAGCTTCGGACGAACCCGTTCTTTTAACACCTCCATGCGCGCGTCTAAGCCGTCTATTGTAAATGTGTTAAAGTCTTCTTCAGTAAAACGCATTTGTGTCATGATTTTCCTCCTTCATGCTAAGTATACATATTTTATCACAGTTAGAACGCGCAGCAAAAAGATGAGCACGCGTTTGAAGAGAGGGGGAATGTGGTAATAAACGAATAGGTAAACACACAATTTTCAGAATCATGTTACAGGTAAATAGAAGAATCATAGGATATAAGAAGTATCATTGTTGAATGGCAAAATGGGATGCTTTTTTAAAACAAATGATCTCTGGAAGGGGCGAAAGACAATGAGGCAAGTTGTGAAAGAGGGATTTAGGGAAGAGAAAAACAACCGTGTAGCTGTCTGGAGACTAGAGGTTGATTATGAATTGGCAACCCTTTATGAGGCAATGCAAAAGGAAAATGACGAACAAATTGAGCTAAGCAAAAACAAACTTGAACGTCTCAGAAAAGAATGGATTCGCCTCAACGGGTAAAAAGCTATAGTGAAAACGAACCGCGTGAATGGTTCGTTTTTACGTGAGAAGGCATATTTTTCATTTTCCTTGCTTTTTCACCGCCGTTATCAGTATCCTATAAAATAAAGGCCTACATAGAAAAGAGGTACGCATGAATGACAAATTGGACGGAAATTGATGAGACTGCAAAGAAATGGATAAAAGAAGCAGGCGCAAGAATTAAACAGTCGATGCACGAAAGCCTGACAATTGAAACAAAATCAAATCCGAATGATTTAGTCACCAATATTGACAAGGAAACGGAAAAGTTTTTTATTGACCGCATCCAAGAAACCTTTCCTGGACATCGCATACTCGGAGAAGAAGGACAAGGAGACAAACTTCACTCGTTGGAAGGTGTCGTCTGGATTATCGATCCGATTGACGGGACGATGAATTTTGTGCACCAGCAAAGAAATTTTGCAATCTCAATCGGTATTTTTGAAAATGGAAAAGGAAAAATCGGATTAATTTACGATGTGGTGCATGATGAACTGTATCACGCGTTTAGCGGTAAAGGTGCTTATATGAATGATACGAAGCTGTCTCCTTTAAAGGAAACCGTTATTGAAGAAGCGATTCTAGCCATTAATGCGACATGGGTGACGGAAAACAGAAGAATTGACCCGGGTGTGCTGGCACCGCTTGTGAAAAGGGTGAGAGGAACACGCTCCTATGGCTCTGCCGCTTTAGAACTGGCAAACGTCGCTGCGGGTAGAATTGACGCTTACATTACAATGCGGCTTGCTCCTTGGGATTACGCAGCTGGCTGTGTGCTGTTAAACGAAGTAGGGGGCATTTATACAACGACTGAAGGGGAACCATTCACTTTTTTAGAAAATCACTGTGTGCTGGCCGGAAACCCATCTATACATAAAACAATATTTGAAGAGTATCTTCATGCTGAAAAATAGACCAATTGAACAGGATGACCTCAGTTGGTTTGAGGAAATTGCGGAGGCTCATCCTGTTTGGAAAAAGGAAGAGTTTGGGGAAAAAGATGCAGAAAGCTATATGATCTCCTACTCGATGTGTAACGGATCATGGCTTGTTTGGGAAAAAGACGGTCTGCCTGTTGCCGTCAGCTATCATCTCGAATGGGCTCCTTCCAACGGAAAGCCATGGCTGGGAACAGTGCTGGTTGATCCTGCTGAAGAAAGAAAGGGACATGCCAGGAAGATCATTGAACAGATCGGCCAATCGCTTCAAGACAAGCATAGAGCACTATTTACAGCGGTTCCGATTGACCGGAATGAATGGATACTGTTTTTGAGCCAATGCGGCTTTGAACAGCTCAAGACGGAGAAAGATGAGGCAGATAAGCCGTACATAATCATGGTAAAGCCTTTAGTTTAAGCTGCCGTATATATGACGGCAGCTTATTTTCATGCGCAAAAAACCTCCCAATCCTTCACCATCGATTGAGAGGCGAGCCTGGTGAAGAACCAGGGGGGTTATTTTTTTACGGCATGTATATAATGAATGGTTTCAAACGCTGACAAATAATCCGTTCGATTCTTGAAGAAAAGGTCATTGATTTCGGCTGGTGTTACATGTTCATAGATGAGTAAACCAGCTGAATCTAATGCTTCTTCGATTTCAAGATAAGTAAAACACGATTTCATCGGTTCACCGCTTGCTGAAGCCATTTTCACCATATGTTCAACTCTATTCGACTTTCCTTTTGTTTCAAAGAGCGTTTCGTCTGCGTAATCAAAAACGATAGAGCTTCCTGAGGGGACACGGGCAAATAAATGGTTAAGCAGGCTATGATTATCTTCTTTCGTCAAATAATAAGAAACTCCTAAAAGGCTGAAGAACGTTTTTTCGTTATCAAAGCCTTCATCTAAGAGAGGCTGAAAGGAAAACGTTTTGGTAAAGTCCATAGGAACCAAATGAAGATTCGCTGGAATAGTAAGCCTTGCATCATCCAGTCTTTTCTTTTTCAATTGCTGTGTAGCCGGGTAATCAATTTCAAATATGTCTAAGCTGTCTTCCAGCTCTGGATACCGGAAGCAGAATGTATCTAACCCGGCGCCAAGAATGACATACTGTTTTGCTCCCAGCACCACTTCGTTGCGCAATACTTTCTCACAATATGCTGCTCGAGCTAAGGGCGTAGGGGAAAGCTGGACTTGTGTAATCCACTTTAGTATCTCCTCTGGGTCATCTTGAAACTTTTGGGCAATATCTTTATTGAAAAACTGTATGCCTTGTATCATATTTTGACTAATGTCGGAAAACTCTTTTTCAGAAATAAGGTCTTTGGCGATATAATCGTCAAAAATTTTAGGTGTATCATATTGACTGTGATAGGCTCGGCTAAACGCTGATATCAAAGCAGTTAAACTGGATTCATTTTCCCTCATAATATGTCCTCCTGATAAACAAAAATAAGATTCCCCTGTCCAGGAGAACCTTATTATACACACAACTATATGAATAGTAAATTATAGCATAAATAAAAAATTTTGTCAATGTATTTGAGGTTGAAAGAGTAAGATTCTTCTATTTAATTTTTGGCTGTTTAAATGAGAATGAAAGAATGTTTTTACAATACGAAGTGTATGGTCTTGGGTAAACCGATATGTCCGGCACCTTTTACTTTATACATAACTCATCATGACCTGCTTTTGTAAGTGCCCTGTATAAATCAGCGCTTCTTATACAGAACAACGTCATCCTGATCACCGCACATAATGAGAAGCGGAGTCGCCTCGCGATGAACATAAGCGGCTTGGGCCTAGCTCTAGAACCTGCAGTTTAAATGTTCGGGTCCAGCAGTCGGGATGAGAGTTTTTATGAGTTTGGAAAAGCTCACCTTCTTCAACAATCTTTTTTGACATCAATGAAGCCCGATTTTTTTAACAATCGGCTGATTTGGCGGATAATGACCGAGTTTGTATTTACACTGTCTGCGATTTGTTCAGAGGCAAGGTAGTCATATGTACGGCTATCATGAAACAGCTGCTGATTTACAAACAAACTTGAAAATCAAGAAAAAGCCTGAGATATCTCAGGCTTTTCAGTTTAGACATTACAAACCGACGGCTTTCCAGGCTGCTTCAACTTTTGCGGCATCAGTTGAGCCATAAAGGTCACGGGCAGACTGAATGAGGGCGGCCTTCGCATCTTTGAAAGTGGAATAAGGCGTAAGGTACGTTGTTAACGCACGGTAATAAATCTGCTGTGATTTAGATATGCCCAGGCTTGTAATGGTATTATAAGCGGCTTTGTTTGGAATTCCGCTGTTTATGTGTACACCGCCGTAATCGCCTTCATCTGTATTCGGGAGGTTTTGATAGTTGGCGTAATTGTCAGGCTGGTCATATTTTGTCGGATTAGACAAGCTGCGGAGAGCCGGCTGGCTGACCGTAATGTCTTCACCGATATCCCAATCTTCTGTATCAGTGAAATAACCGAACACATCAGAGAACGACTCGTTTAATGCTCCAGGCTGATTTTCATAGACAAGGTTGGCTGTTTCTTGAGTGACACCATGTGTCATTTCATGCGCCGTCACATCCAATGAGCCGGAAAGCGGGGAGAAGAAGGAGCCGTCTCCATCACCGTAAATCATTTGATCCCCTGTCCAAGCGGCGTTATTATAACGGCTGCCGTAGTGAACAGAAGAAACGATTTTACTGCCTTTGTTGTCATAGCTGTTTCGTTTAAATGTCGAGTAAAAATAATCGTACACTTTACCCAGGTTATAGTGGGCATCTACAGCTGCGCGCTGTGATGAAGTTGTGAATTTATTTGTTGTGCTTGAGACAAGTGTTCCCGGAAGGCGGCTTTGTCTGTTTTGTAAATCATACGTGATAATTTGAGTGCCGGTTGGTTTTGACAGATCTCTTAAAACATATTTGCCGCTTTCATAAGAAATATTCAGAGGAACTGTTGCGCCTTTTAGTGTTGTCCCTGATCCTGTTGCGGCTGCATGTTCTACTTTATTTTGCTGTTTTAAAATGGTGCCTGATTCGGCATCCACTAAGACTTCCCAGTTTGCAGGTTCAGGTTCGACATAGCGAATCGTGACATCGTAAGCCAGACGATAGCCGCCGTCCTCTGTTTCTACCGCTTTTAACTCTGCTTTATCGCTGTTTTTTGCGCTTCCGTTAGAAACAGCGTCTGGTGATTTGCCAATGGCTTTAAAAGCGAGTGCCAGAGCTTTGTCAGAGGATACCTTTTGGCTGTTTTCTGTTTTTGAAGCAGACTGATTGTGCAATTCTCCATTGATCGCATAGACATTGTCAGATTTATCGACGTGAACGATCACTTGCGAATCTTTAATAGGCACTCCGTTAATGACAGGCACATATCGAAAGTGCTTGTACCCAAGATCGTCAGTTGTGCTTTCCACAAGTTTCAGTCTTTTGGCGGGATCGCCTTTAAACACTTTGCTGTTCTTTTTCAAAAACTGTTTAACAGCTTTGTCATTTGGAGCAGAGAGCTCTGTTTGTGCAATGGCGCTTTTGGGGAGAAAGTTTGTTTGATTCTCCTTAAGCCGGTCATTCTCAGCAGCCTGAACACCCGGAAGGCCGATTGATAAACTCATAAACGAAGCAGCGACAACGACGGACAATTTCTTACCTAAACCCACAATAAATCCCCCTTTTTGAAAATACTGAAAAATCTTTATATCGTTATATTAAACGAGCAATCTGGCATTCTCAACAAAAACTAACATAACTAGACAAAATTGATAGAATTGTCCTGTGTTTATTTTTGTTGAATAATATCAAGATGAGTCAAGTGTCATGTGATGGATGAATTGCAAGAGTTATGTCGTCTTTATTGAAGGGGGAGATGAGAAATTTTTGGTTTTTATTGAAACTTTTTAATAAGCGGCTTGTCTAACCGGATGAGGTCTTAATAAGAAGTAAAGGATTGTTGTTCGTGTTTGATTTATTCAGTCATTATGTATTGCATTTTGAACAGATATACTGCAAGAGCTCCTGTAGCTAAAGGATCAGCACCAATCCGTTTTAATTTTAAGAGAATTTCAAGAGCTTTCTTATGAGGAAATCGCCGAAATCTTAGGCTGGAGCCTTTCGAAAGTGAAAACCATTCTTCACCGGGCTAGATTAGAGCTCAAGAAAAACATGACGAAAAGCAGAGAGGAGGAGCGGATATGACCTGCTTTCTAGTAAGAGACCTTCTCCCTCTGTATATTGAAGGTGATTGCAAAAAAGAAACGGAAAACTTCATTGAAAAGCATATGAACACCTGCCGCAGCTGCAGAGAAATGTTTGAACAGATGTCTGAGCCTTTTGAGTTTAAAGATGAACAGCCCCCTCAAGATGCTTTTCTGCCTGAAGAAGAAATCCGTTTTAAACAAAGATACTATGGTTTGCTGATTATTAAAGCAGCCTTCTGGTTTGGAGCTGTGTTTGCTGTGATGCTGATCATCAAACTGCTGATATAAAGGAAAAGCGCTTGCCGGATTTACGGACAAGCGCTTTTATTACATTAAGCTTGCGGATGAAGCATTTGGTAGATGGCTGCAAGCTGTTCTTGAGACAGTGCACCGAAGAGCTTTTCATAAAAATCAGCCTGCTCCGGTGTCGCACCAGCTTCTAAAGCTGCATCTTTATCAAAGCTGTACGCTCCATCTTCTGAAACAATGGATGCCTGCAGAATATGAATTTTAAGGGAAACAGCGGCGAAAAATTGGTCAAGCGCGAGTGCTTCTTTTTCTGTGAAGCCGAGCTCAACAGCTTTTTCTGTATCAAATTTGTAGCTGCCGTCTTCAACATACACACATTGTGAAACAATATCGAAGAATTCAGATGTCGATTCCCACAATTTCGTAATGATTTGAGCCTCTTCTTGAGTCATTCCTAACTCGACAGCTTTTTCACTGTCGAAATAATAAACTCCGTCTTCTTCATATATACATTGATTTAATAAATCGAAAAATGTATTCAGGTCTTCATTTGTGATTGTCTCCTGCAAAGCAGGTGTGCTGTGATTAACTGTTTTTGCGCTTGCGGCATCAGGTCCGAAAGTAAGCAGGGTGGCTGAGGTCAGTGCGGCAGTTGTAAGTATGGCTTTTTTTACAAATGGTTTCTTCATGTTTCGTCTCTCCCTTTTGTGAATTGTGGTACAAATCCCATTATAGGGAGAGGATGGTGTGAGGGAAATAGGCTTTATGGTAGTTTGTGTATATCAATGTCGAACCACTTTTGTTTGGTTAAAAGTGTCATATTTAGAACGATTGTCCATGAATGGATGTTGTTTTGCTTCTTCCCGCCTAGGAAACAGGGGAGATAAGCCTTACGTAACGAAAAAACACCGCATTCATTTGCGGTGTTTTTGATTACAATGTCTTTAGCAAGGATAAGCTTTTAATCGAGCAATCCTTGCTCGCGCATTTTCTTTTTTAACGTAAATCCGCTTCCCATAACGGCGCAAACGAGCACAATGCTGGCGATAATGCCCCACGCGCTTTTTTCGGCGATAAAGACGCCGATCAGCATTATGCTGAAAACCGCTGCAAATGCAAATAATAATAAAAGCCAATTCATTTTTTTCATATTTCCATCCCCTTTTACGTCTTATGATAAGTTTACAGAAAAACGTGACGCTTTTAAAGAGGATGTGTGGTATAATATGAAAGTTATCTAATTTTTTTAGGAGATGAAAAAGTGAAACTTCGAAATGATCTTCGCAACATCGCGATTATTGCCCACGTTGACCATGGGAAAACGACTCTAGTCGATCAGCTTTTACACCAGGCTGGTACATTCCGTGCCAACGAACAAGTTGCTGAACGCGCAATGGACTCAAACGATCTTGAACGCGAACGCGGCATTACAATTTTGGCGAAAAATACTGCGATTAACTATAAAGATACACGCATTAATATTTTGGATACCCCTGGACACGCAGACTTTGGGGGAGAGGTAGAACGGATTATGAAAATGGTTGACGGCGTACTGCTTGTCGTTGACGCATATGAAGGCTGCATGCCTCAAACTCGTTTCGTTCTGAAGAAAGCTCTTGAGCAAAACTTGAACCCGGTTGTTGTTGTGAACAAAATCGACCGTGATTTCGCACGTCCTGAAGAAGTTATCGATGAGGTTCTTGACCTGTTCATCGAGCTTGACGCAAATGAAGAACAGCTCGAATTCCCGGTGGTATATGCTTCCGCGATTAATGGAACAGCGAGCCTTGACCCTAAGCAGCAAGATGAAAACATGGAAGCTTTATATGAAACGATTATTAAGCATGTTCCGGCACCTGTTGAGAATGCAGATGAGCCGCTTCAATTCCAAGTTGCACTTCTTGATTATAACGACTATGTAGGCCGTATCGGAATCGGACGTGTTTTCCGCGGTACGATGAAAGTCGGTCAGCAGGTTTCTCTTATGAAGCTTGACGGTACAGCTAAATCATTCCGTGTGACAAAAATCTTTGGTTTCCAAGGCTTAAAACGGGTGGAAATTGAAGAAGCAAAAGCGGGAGACCTCGTTGCGGTTTCCGGTATGGAGGATATCAACGTCGGTGAAACAGTCTGTCCTGTAGAGCATCAAGAACCGCTTCCGGTGCTTCGCATTGATGAACCGACACTTCAAATGACATTTGTCGTGAATAACAGCCCGTTTGCCGGCCGTGAAGGGAAATATGTGACAGCCCGTAAAATTGAAGAGCGCCTTCAGTCACAGCTGCAGACTGATGTCAGCTTGCGTGTCGAGCCTACAGCTTCTCCAGATGCTTGGGTGGTTTCCGGCCGCGGTGAGCTTCACCTGTCTATTTTAATTGAAAACATGCGCCGTGAAGGCTATGAGCTTCAAGTGTCAAAACCTGAAGTTATCATCAAAGAAATTGACGGTGTACGCTGTGAGCCTGTAGAGCGCGTGCAAATTGATGTTCCGGAAGAGCATACAGGCTCTGTAATGGAATCAATGGGAGCGCGTAAAGGTGAAATGATCGATATGATTAACAACGGTAACGGCCAAGTCCGTTTAATCTTTACAGTGCCTTCCCGCGGATTGATCGGTTACTCAACAGAGTTCCTGTCATTAACACGCGGCTTCGGTATCCTGAACCATACGTTTGACAGTTACCAGCCGATGCAGGCGGGCCAAGTCGGCGGACGCCGTCAAGGTGTGCTTGTGTCAATGGAAAACGGAAAAGCGACATCTTACGGAATTCAAGGGATTGAAGACCGCGGTGTGATCTTTGTTGAACCTGGTACTGAAGTTTATGAAGGAATGATTGTCGGAGAGCATAACCGTGACAACGACCTTGTTGTCAATGTCAGCAAAATGAAACAGCAGACAAACGTCCGCTCTGCAACAAAAGATCAAACAACAACAATTAAAAAAGCGCGCATCATGTCTCTTGAAGAATCTTTAGAGTACTTAAACGAAGATGAATACTGCGAAGTAACGCCTGAATCCATCCGTTTAAGAAAGAAAATCCTTAATAAAAACGAACGTGAAAAAGCGGCTAAAAAGAAAAAAACAGCAGGATTGTCTTAATCCCTTGCAGAATTTGAAAAGATAGAACCCGTACGCTGCAGGGGAGGGAATCTTTTTGAATGACGTAAGCGAACGCCTGTCGTTCTTCGCCGCTCTATATCAAGTGGACCGGCAGCCAGCAGCAGGCATGTGGCTGCTGTATGGCACCATTTTTGTTTTAGCTGTTATTGTGTTTAAGCTAGGATTTGCAAAACGGCTTCCGGTATTAAAATCCGTAGTGGTGTACTTATTTCTGGCTTTAGGCTGCACTGTTTTGACTTTTCTCGGTGTATTTTTGCCTGTGGCAGAGGGATTGGTCGTCGCTGCATTGATTTTAATCATTTACAAAATTCGGTTGTATCAGTCGAAAAAGGAACAGTCCGCAAAATCATGAAAAAAGACTCAGCATCTCGCTGAGTCTTTTTTTGTATTCTGTATGAATAGCTGCCGCTTTATTTTTTAACTTTTTCTTTCTTCTGCTGTCCCGGGTGAAATGTGAACTTTCCGGTTTTCAGCCGTTCTTCTGTTTTTTTGGCAATTCGGTCATGGCATTCCTGGCACATATATGTATGGATCGGACGGTTTCTCAGCCGTTTCGCGATCAGGGTTTCATCATCAATCGTTTCAATTTTATCGCAAATGGAACATTGGACCCTCATCATATCACCTCTTTCACTCTAATATGCATTATATCATGGATCAGATGCTGTCCAAAATAAGAAAAAGCTAAAGCCGAAAGGGCTCTAGCTTAATCATTATTATTCTTTTTCATATGATGATCAGATTGATCGTTTTGTTCCGTTTCCATTTCCTTCTCTTGCTTTCTGTTTAATTGATCGTTTTGCTGCTTGGTTTGCGGTTCATCTTCATCGTCAATCACATCGTTAGGCACTTCCGGAAGCACCCGGCCGACAATCGCGGCCAGTTCATCTAAAATCCCCGTAATTGGACGGCCTTCACTGATCTCTCTTCCCATTTCATTGAGACGGCTGACGGTATCAGGATCAGCGACCACTACTGCATTGGCGCCGTGCCGATCATTTTTTAAAGCCTGTGCCACAGAGTATTTGATGGTTTCGACTTTGCTTCTATCCAGGTTATCGTCGACGTCAATTCCTACTACAGCATATCCTCCAAGCACAACAGCTGTCGCATCCTTGACATCCGGCACTTTTTCCGCAACGCCGACAAGATGCTTGGCAATATCAGTTCTAGTTCCATTGTCTTTTGTTTCCTGAGATGTGTCCTTTACGTGAATCGGTTTTGTTTCCTGCTGTCTTGTTGATTCTTTTTCAATATTTTGCTCCTGTCTTCCCTGTTGAACAGCGCAGGCGGATAAAATGAGTGTGAGCTGTATGATAATGAAAAGAATTCGCACTTGCGGTTTCCCTCCTTGAAATGCATTCATTAATTTTATTGTTGAATTAACCTTCTATCTTTATTCACAAAAACATATATTTTAGCAGGCGTTCACCTTTTTCATCGTAAGAGAAGCAGGAAGAACTTTGACCACCCTTATATCAGGAGGCTGAGACTTGAGTAAAATTTATGTGTTAGATACGAATGTGTTATTACAGGATCCTAACGCTATTTTTTCTTTTGAAGAAAATGAAGTTGTCATCCCTGCTGTCGTTTTAGAAGAGGTTGATTCCAAGAAACGATATATGGACGAAGTTGGGAGGAATGCGAGGCACGTATCTAAGCTGATAGACGCGCTAAGACTGAAGGGGAGGCTGCATGAGAAGGTTCCGCTTGATACGGGGGGAACGCTGCGAATTGAATTGAACCACCGTTCCTTTCACCAGCTTCAAGAAATCTTTATCGAAAAAACGAATGATAATCGTATATTAGCCGTTGCTAAAAACTTAAGCCTTGAAGAAGAGACGAAGGAAGACGGTAGGCCAGTGATCCTTGTCAGCAAGGATGTATTAGTCAGAGTCAAAGCGGATGCCATCGGCCTTCTTGCTGAAGATTTCTTAAATGACAGGGTTGTGGACAATGATGAAATGTACAGCGGATATAAGGATTTATATATAAACCAGCAGCTATTTAGCTCTTTTTACGGAAAAAAACAAATTTCAGTTCAGGATATGAAGCAGCATGCATTTTACCCAAACCAGTTCGCCTTAATGAAGGATGAATTAGGAGGGTCGTCCTCTGCCGTCGGTATTGCGGATAAAACGGGCACGGTCCTAAAAAGACTTGTGTTTGATGATGAACACGTATGGGGAATCAGGCCGAGAAATGTTCAGCAGACAATGGCGTTAGAGCTTTTGCTGCGAGAAGATATTCCGCTGGTGACGCTGATCGGAAAAGCCGGAACCGGGAAAACGTTACTTGCTTTGGCAGCGGGGCTTTTACAGACAGAAGATTTAGGGATATATAAGAAGCTGGTCGTGGCAAGGCCGATTGTTCCTGTCGGCAAGGATATCGGATACTTGCCGGGTGAAAAAGAGGAAAAGCTAAAGCCTTGGATGCAGCCGATTTTTGATAACTTAGAGTTTCTGTTTAATGCCAAGAAACCGGGAGAGCTCGAGGCGATTTTGGCGGGGATCGGTTCAATCCAGGTAGAGGCGCTGACGTATATAAGAGGGAGAAGCATTCCTGATCAATTTATAATCATTGATGAAGCGCAAAATTTGACCAGGCATGAAGTGAAAACACTTCTTACAAGAGTGGGCGAAGGCAGTAAAATTGTCTTAATGGGCGATCCTGAACAAATTGATCACCCATATTTAGACAGTCTGAATAATGGTCTGGCATATGTCGTTGAGCGGTTTAAAGGACAACCCATCTCCGGCAGTGTGAAGCTTTTAAAAGGTGAGAGATCCGGGCTTGCCCAGCTTGCCGCTGACTTGCTGTGACGATTTAAATGATGTCGATCTCTTTTATATTGGTGATTGGCTGTTTGTGATCAACTGGATCTTCAAAATAAATATGAACTGGGCCGCCTTCCTGAATCGGCTTGCCCGCCTGGCTGAAATGGACAATGCTGTTCAGCGCGGTTTCAAGAGGAACGGCGGCTTT
Organism: Bacillus sp. AF23; assembly: GCF_020861455.1. NCBI lineage: Bacteria > Bacillati > Bacillota > Bacilli > Caryophanales > Bacillaceae > Bacillus > Bacillus sp. AF23. The sequence goes on along the minus strand of NZ_JAJHVY010000016.1, from coordinate 33,440 downwards.
ACCGGAACTTGTAATAAATACACATTGTGATGCAGAGCTGAGCGGCTCGGCATTTTTCAGCACAGTTCCCAATTTCATTGCGAAGCTGCCGTTCATCAGTTTTTGTTTCTCAAATTGTTTTTCCGTCTTTAATGTAGGCGGCGCAATCCGTCCTTCTCTAATAACACGTTCAGTATCAAGGCCAGATTCATTCTCAGCCGTATGAAAATTGACTTCTTGGCCGTCCCCTTTACGGTCAAATGAAAATTTGCGATCATCAAAAATCCATACGCTCGGATCAATCGTAATCGGATATGTAACATTGCCTTTTACTTGTATAACGCTCATGGTATAACCCCCTTCTCTCAAAATTATAAAAGTTTTCGCATGAATTGTCACTTTGTGTAACAAATTATATGTATTGAGATGCTCAGGGAGCGAGGGTGGTCGCATGGTATGCCGGCATAATGACGAGCTGGAAGCGTTAGTGAAAGAAGCGAAAAAAGTGACAGACAAGGGAGAGGTGGCCAGCTATATTCCCGCTTTAGCAAAAGCTGATCAGCACGATCTTTCAGTAGCGATTTATTATTCCAATAATACTTGTCTGTCAGCGGGTGACGTAGAAAAAACATTTACTCTTCAAAGTATATCGAAAGTGCTCTCGCTTGCCCTTGTGTTAATGGAATACGGCAAGGACAGAGTCTTCAGTTATGTCGGACAGGAGCCGACCGGTGATCCGTTTAATTCAATCATTAAGCTTGAAACCGTGAATCCGAGCAAACCGCTAAATCCTATGATAAATGCCGGAGCATTGGTTGTAACCAGCTTGTTGAAAGGACAACGTCTAAAGAGAGACTCGATTATCTCCTTTCTTTCATCAGAAAACTGACAAACAACCAAGGCATCACCTACTGCCGGGACGTAGCTGATTCTGAATACAGCACATCAATGATTAATCGGGCGATGTGTTATTATATGAAGCAGTACGGAATTTTTGAGGATGATGTTGAAGCAGTAATGGATTTATATACGAAGCAATGTGCGATTGAGATGAACAGTCTTGATTTAGCAAAAATCGGGGCTGTGTTTGCGCTCAACGGCAGGCACCCAGAAACAGGAGAACAAGTCATTTCAAAAGATGTCGCGAGAATTTGCAAGACGTTTATGGTCACCTGCGGAATGTATAATGCAAGCGGAGAATTTGCGATTAAGGTCGGAATTCCTGCGAAAAGCGGAGTATCAGGAGGGATTATGGGCATTTCACCCTATGATTTTGGCATCGGGATTTTCGGCCCCGCTTTGGATGAAAAAGGGAACAGCATTGCTGGTGTAAAGCTTTTGAAAATAATGTCTGAAACGTACAAGCTGAGTATTTTTTAATTTATGTCATCTGTTTAAATCCTCTTGCATTTTCTGCTGATACCCTTTATGATAAATAGAAGAATTAGGTACTCGCCTGGGGAACGGAGGGATACTTTTGGCTTCAGAGATGATAGTTGACCATCGGCAAAAAGCTTTTGAGCTACTGAAAGTTGACGCTGAGAAGATTTTGAAGCTGATCCGAGTACAAATGGATAACTTAACGATGCCTCAATGTCCTCTATATGAAGAGGTATTAGATACTCAAATGTTCGGACTTTCGAGGGAAATCGATTTTGCTGTCCGCCTGGGATTGGTTGACGAAAAAGATGGAAAAGACCTTTTATACACATTAGAACGCGAATTGTCTGCTTTGCACGACGCGTTTACAGGTAAATAAATGATAAAACTCAAACTAATTAACAGTTTGGGTTTTTTTATAACTGCTTGCTTTTTTCACCGTTAATGACGGTCTCTTTTTGTGCATTTCATCCGAATCGTATAGAGAATCTTCGTGTCGTTTGATAAATTGTAGTAAAATAAAAAATATAAATACATAAAAACCATAGGTAATGGAAGTTGGAAGCAGGGAAGAGGATGTTATGTTAAAAAAAATGCTAAAATCTTATGATTACTCACTGATATTCGCAATTGTTTTACTATGCGGATTCGGTTTAGTGATGGTGTACAGCTCAAGTATGATTACGGCTGTTTCTCGGTATGGGGTGAGCAGTAATTATTTTTTCATGCGGCAGCTGTTTGCTTTAATTGCAGGAGGCATCCTTTTTATTGTTATGGCCGTGTTTCCTTATAAAGCACTGGCTCATCAAAAATTTCAAAAGGTAATGCTGCTTGCTTCTGTGTTTGCGCTTATCTCACTGTTTATATTCGGGCATGTTGCCGGAAATGCGCAAAGCTGGTTTAAAATCGGCGGAATGAGTATCCAGCCGGGTGAATTTGTCAAGCTGGTGGTCATTTTATATCTAGCAGCTGTATATGCAAAAAAACAAAGCTATATTGATCACCTGTTAACGGGAGTTGCGCCTCCTGTGGTGATGACGGTTATTATCTGCGGTTTAATTGCCATGCAGCCTGATTTTGGTACAGCGATGATTATCGCCATCATCGCAACGTGTATGATTTTGTGCTCTGGTTTCAGCGGAAAGACGCTGGCAAGGCTAGTTTTGCTGGGCGGAATTGTTTTAATCCTGGTCAGCCCTCTTATTTATTTAAATAAGGATGATATTTTAACTAAAGGGCGTTTAGCTCGTTTTGAGAGTCTGGAAGATCCGTTTAAATATGCGGATTCATCTGGTTTGCAAGTGATCAATTCTTATTATGCGATTGGGTCTGGCGGTATTTTCGGTCTCGGACTCGGTGAAAGTATCCAAAAATACGGGTATCTTCCAGAATCCCATACTGACTTTATCATGGCCGTGATTGCTGAAGAACTTGGCATTTTTGGGGTATTATTTGTTGTTTTCCTGCTGGGCTTTATCGTATTAAAAGGTTTCTATATTGCGAGAAAATGCGAGGACCCGTTTGGAAGTCTTCTGGCAATCGGCATTTCAAGCATGATTGCCGTACAATCGTTTATTAACCTTGGCGGTGTCAGCGGGCTAATCCCGATTACGGGTGTTACGCTGCCATTTATCAGCTACGGAGGCTCTTCTTTACTTCTATTATTGGGAAGCATGGGGATATTAATCAATATCAGCATGTTTGTGAAATATTCAGAGAATAAGAAAAAGAGAGAGTCCTTGGCGCCAAAGGGAATGAAAAAGAAGCAACTAGAAAAAACTGTTTATCTGTAAAAAACAAGTGTGTACACGTGAAGGATATTCCGATATGATAGATTATATTCCATTCGGGTAAGGGGGAAAAAAGTTTGTCACAGCAATCGATACAAAAAGTGTTAGTAGCAAACAGGGGAGAAATTGCAATCCGTATATTCCGTGCTTGTACAGAATTGAATGTTCGTACAGTTGCGGTTTATTCAAAAGAAGATTCCGGTTCCTATCATCGTTACAAAGCCGATGAAGCGTACCTGGTTGGCGAAGGGAAAAAACCAATTGATGCCTACCTGGATATTGAAGGTATTATTGATATTGCGAAAAGAAACAAGGTGGATGCGATCCACCCGGGATATGGTTTCTTATCTGAAAATATACATTTCGCAAGGCGCTGTGAAGAAGAAGGCATCGTGTTCATTGGTCCGACTTCTGAACATTTAGATATGTTTGGTGATAAGGTAAAAGCGCGTGAGCAGGCGGAAAAAGCCGGAATTCCTGTAATACCAGGAAGCGACGGCCCTGCAGAAACGCTTGAAGCAGTCGAACAATTCGGACAAATTCACGGTTATCCGATTATTATTAAAGCTTCGCTTGGCGGCGGCGGCCGCGGCATGAGAATTGTCAGAAGCGAAAGTGAAGTCAAAGAAGCATATGAACGTGCGAAATCAGAGGCAAAAGCAGCCTTTGGCAATGATGAAGTATATGTAGAGAAACTGATTGAAAACCCTAAGCATATTGAGGTCCAGGTTATCGGGGACAATCAGGGAAACGTGATTCATCTATTTGAACGGGATTGTTCTGTTCAAAGACGCCACCAAAAGGTAATCGAAGTAGCACCGAGCGTTTCGCTGTCAACTGAATTGAGAGACCAAATTTGTGAAGCTGCGGTTGCGCTTGCTAAAAACGTGAACTATATAAATGCTGGTACGGTTGAATTCCTTGTCGCGAACAACGAGTTTTATTTTATAGAAGTAAATCCGCGTGTCCAAGTTGAGCATACAATTACGGAAATGATTACCGGTGTTGATATTGTGCAGACACAGATACTTGTTGCCCAAGGCCACAGCCTACATAGCAAAAAAGTCAACATTCCGGAGCAGAAGGACATTTTTACAATCGGCTTTGCGATTCAGTCACGGGTAACGACTGAAGATCCGCAAAATGATTTTATGCCTGACACAGGGAAAATCATGGCTTACCGTTCAGGCGGAGGCTTTGGTGTTCGTCTTGATACAGGAAACAGCTTCCAAGGCGCCGTTATTACGCCATATTACGATTCACTGCTCGTTAAGCTTTCAACTTGGGCTTTAACGTTTGAACAGGCCGCGGCCAAAATGGTTCGAAACCTTCAGGAGTTTAGAATCAGAGGAATTAAAACAAACATTCCGTTCCTTGAAAATGTCGCAAAGCATGAAAAGTTTCTGACAGGACAATATGATACGTCTTTCATTGATACAACGCCTGAGTTGTTTAATTTCCCTAAGCAGAAAGACCGCGGAACAAAAATGCTTACTTATATCGGGAATGTGACCGTGAATGGTTTCCCTGGAATCGGCAAAAAAGAAAAACCGGCGTTTGACAAGCCGTTAGCTGTAAAAGTCGACGTTGATCAGCAGCCTGCAAGAGGAACAAAACAGATTCTAGATGAAAAAGGCGCTGAAGGGCTTGCTAATTGGGTTAAGGAACAGAAATCTGTTCTATTAACTGATACAACATTCCGGGATGCCCATCAGTCTTTACTGGCGACTAGATTCAGATCACATGATTTGAAAAAAATCGCTAATCCGACGGCTGCGTTATGGCCGGAGCTGTTCAGCATGGAAATGTGGGGAGGCGCGACCTTCGATGTAGCCTACCGCTTCCTGAAGGAAGATCCATGGAAGCGTCTGGAGGACCTCCGCAAGGAAGTGCCGAATACGCTGTTCCAGATGCTGCTTCGCTCCTCAAACGCTGTCGGCTATACGAATTATCCGGATAATGTGATTAAAGAATTTGTGAAGCAATCCGCTCAATCCGGTATTGATGTTTTCCGTATTTTTGACAGCTTAAACTGGGTAAAAGGGATGACGTTAGCCATCGATGCCGTTCGGGATTCAGGTAAAGTGGCTGAAGCAGCAATTTGTTATACAGGTGATATTCTTGATAAAACCCGTACAAAATATGATCTTGCTTATTATACATCTATGGCGAAGGAGCTTGAGGCTGCAGGGGCCCATATTCTCGGAATTAAAGATATGGCAGGTCTGTTAAAACCGCAAGCTGCATATGAGCTGGTGTCTGCGCTGAAAGAAACGATCAATATTCCGGTTCACCTTCATACGCATGATACGAGCGGCAACGGAATTTATATGTATGCAAAAGCAGTAGAAGCAGGCGTTGATATCGTAGACGTGGCGGTCAGCTCAATGGCTGGCTTAACATCGCAGCCTAGCGCGAGCGGATTTTACCATGCGATGGAAGGCAACTCCCGCCGTCCGGAAATGAACGTGCAAGGCGTGGAATTACTATCCCAGTATTGGGAATCAGTTCGTAAATACTATAGTGAATTTGAAAGCGGGATGAAGTCTCCGCATACTGAAATTTATGAGCATGAAATGCCTGGAGGCCAATACAGTAACCTGCAGCAGCAGGCGAAGGGAGTAGGCCTGGGCGATCGCTGGAATGAAGTCAAAGAGATGTACAGACGAGTAAATGATATGTTCGGTGATATCGTGAAGGTTACGCCTTCCTCTAAAGTAGTCGGGGATATGGCGCTGTACATGGTGCAAAATAACCTGACTGAAAAGGACATTTACGAAAAAGGCGAATCATTAGATTTCCCTGATTCTGTTATTGAGCTTTTCAAAGGAAATATTGGACAGCCTCATGGCGGATTCCCGGAAAAACTTCAAAAGCTCATTTTAAAAGGGCAGGAGCCGATCACAGTGAGACCGGGAGAATTGCTTGAGCCGGTATCCTTTGAAGCGATCAAACAGGAGTTTAAAGAGCAGCATAATCTGGAGATCTCAGACCAGGATGCTTTGGCGTACGCCCTTTATCCTAAAGTCTTCTCTGATTATGTAAAAACTGCTGAAAGCTATGGAAATATTTCGGTATTAGATACTCCGACCTTCTTCTATGGCATGACATTAGGCGAAGAAATAGAAGTGGAAATTGAACGCGGGAAAACGCTGATCGTCAAATTGATCTCAATCGGTGAACCTCAGCCGGATGCAACTCGTGTGATCTATTTCGAACTGAACGGCCAGCCGCGTGAAGTGGTCATAAAGGACGAAAGCATTAAGTCTTCCGTTCAGGAAAGATTAAAAGCAGACCGTACAAACCCAAGTCATATTGCGGCTTCTATGCCTGGAACTGTCATCAAGGTACTGACAGAAGCGGGTGCCAAAGTTGATAAAGGTGATCATTTGATGATCAACGAAGCCATGAAAATGGAAACAACGGTTCAGGCGCCATTCTCAGGAACAATCAAACAGATTCATGTGAAAAATGGAGAGCCGATCCAAACGGGAGATCTGCTTCTCGAAATTGAAAAAGCATAATCTAAAAAGAGTGTATATCATTTGATATACACTCTTTTTTAGTGAGGAACGAGATATGAACGTGCAGCTGCTGCAACGAGCGGGGGCTGTTTCAAACGTGTGTGAAGGACGCATGGGTTGTCTGCTCGCGGGTGCAGGAATGAGAAAAGCAAGCTGATGCTTAATAAGCTTCGTATAATTACGGCTTCTTTTCGGGTGAGAATGAATTGACTTCTAGAGGAAAAGTTATTTTAATTAAAATCCTGTCCCAAACATCGATTGAGCAGCGCGTTTAGAATACATCATCGCCCGAGATGATCCAAACCTTATATAAATCATCAAGTTCAGTATGCAAACCGAAAGTTGAATTATATGAAGCTGCCGAAATGGAATGATAAAAAAGACCAAAGCGTATAAGAGCTTTGGTCTTGTGTCTTATGCCCGTCTTGATTCGTAACGAAAGCGTGCAATCAATAATAAGAAGTAGCATAAAACCCCAAACAGGCAGGCAATAAAAAATGAGTGCGCAAGCGCAAAGCCCAGCGCCAGTTCAGAATACACGATCATAATGCCGGATAGTGCCTGTAACGTGATAAAAATAAGACACGAAATCCAGCCCCAAAAGATTTGCTTTTGTTCTTTATAGGCAGTAATCGCATGAACAGCGGCAACGATAATCCATACAAACAGGAGCAAGGCTGCAGTTCTGTGCCCCATTTGCACCCATTCGTGAAATTGGGTCGGAAGTCCATTGTTCAGCCGGCTGCACAGCGGCACATCAGGACACGCCAGACTGGATTCTGTATGTCTTACGTATGCGCCAGTATACACAACGATATAGGAATATATCAAAATACCTATCATGTGAAATTGCATTTTCTTGCCGATTTGAAGCGGTTTGACCAGTTTTCTGGCTGATTTATCAGCTTCAAATATAAGCAATGTCAATATTAAAACAGACGCAAAAGAAATCAGTGAAATCCCAAAATGTAGCGCCATAATAAGCGCGTTTGAACCGAACACGACAGCCAACGCGCCAAGCAGTGCCTGAAGAAACAAAAAGATAATGGACATGATGGCGAGAAACGTTGTTTCACGGAAAACAGGTGTGATTTTTCTCCATGACCAAAAGGCAAGGCTTAATACAAGAATAATTGAGATGCCGCTTGCGAATCTGTGGCTCCATTCAATAATAGAAGCGGGATTCAGTTCAGGGAAGAAACGCCCGTGGCACAGCGGCCACTGTCTGCCGCATCCTTGGCCTGAACCTGTTTTAGTAACGAGGGCACCCCCGATTAAAACAATAAGCATCACAAATGTTGTCAAAACACCGAGAGCTTTTAATGCTTTATTCATACAATATTCACCTTCTTAACAAACTGCTGCGATTTTTTATACGTACCAAGTGTAAGCGAATATGTGTTTTGTGGCAATTCTTAGAGCCCTTTGTTCACAAAAATATAATAGAATCACGACTTCTGGAAATGTATACTTGATTATTCATGCCGGGTCTGATAGAAATAAGGTAAACGCATTATCGAATTGGCGTTTGCCTTCATCTTTGGTAAAATTCATAAAAAGTTCACAAATAAATTCCTGTTTCTCGTTTAATATTTAATAGGATGTTTTTTTACAAGTTGTTATCTTGTATGATAGAGTTGCAGGTTATTATAAACCTGCGTTAGGTTTGTAAGGGAGGTTTACGTTATGGCTAACTCCAGAATCTTAAATGATACAGCTATAGACGGACAAATTGAAGAAACAACGGCATGGAAAGATTTTCTGTCCCTCATTAAAATAGGGATCGTAAATTCTAATCTCATCACAACTTTTACTGGAATGTGGCTTGCTTTTCATATTTCCGGTTTAAGCTTTTTAGGCAATATAAACACCGTTCTTCTTACTTTATTTGGATCATCTTTGATTATTGCGGGGTCCTGTGCGATCAATAACTGGTATGACCGGGACATTGACCATATTATGGAGCGTACAAAAGTAAGACCGACGGTTACGGGTAAAATTCAGCCGAATCAGGCATTATGGTCTGGAATTTTGCTTGTTGCTTTAGGATTGATCATGCTGCTGATGACCACTGTGATGGCTGCTGTTATTGGTTTTATCGGAGTATTTACTTATGTTGTCCTGTACACAATGTGGACGAAACGCCGCTATACGATTAACACAGTAGTAGGAAGTGTTTCCGGAGCGGTGCCGCCTCTGATTGGATGGACGGCAGTAGAAGGAAATATCGGCGTCGTGGCATGGGTATTATTTATGATTTTATTCATTTGGCAGATTCCTCACTTCTTATCGCTTGCCATTAAGAAAACTGAGGACTACAGAGCCGCGAATATCCCAATGCTTCCTGTCGTATACGGATTTGAAGTAACGAAAAGACAAATTATTGTATGGGTTGCGTGCCTGATGCCGCTTCCATTCTTTTTAGGAAGCCTCGGTCTTCCGATTGTGATTCTCGGATTGCTGTTAAATATCGGTTGGCTGATTCTTGGCTTGATGGGCTTCCGTTCAAAAAATATCATGAAGTGGGCGACGCTGATGTTCGTTTACTCATTGAATTACATGACAATCTATTTCGTTGCAATGGTTGTCTTTACGCTTTTCTAAAAAATAGATACATTGCTTGTTTTATCGCTTCAAAATAAACGATGACAACTAGTAAATGCCGCCTTGACCTTTTGTTTAATCAGGCGGCTTTACTTTTATACATAGATGGCATTTTGAGTAAAAAAACTCATAATTTAAGAGAAGAGGAAATGTAAGTGCTTTATTGGGAGGCGGGCTGGATTGCATTAAGAATCAATCTATTCTCCGCCGTTGTATTGACCAGAAAAGGGGTTGGGTGAAATGGTAAAGCATTGGCGTCTTATCTCATTATTAGCCTTAGTGCCGCTTCTGTTAAGCGGATGTGGAAAACCTTTTTTATCCACGCTCAAGCCTGCTGGCGAGGTGGCTGATAAACAGTATGACCTGACAGTGCTCAGTACATTGATTATGGTTGTTGTCGTAGCAGTCGTATCTGTTATCTTCTTTTATGTGATTGTGAGATTCAGAAGGTCGCGGGTTGGGGAGAACACGATACCAAAACAGGTGGAAGGGAATAAATTTTTAGAAATCACATGGACAGTGATCCCTATTTTGCTGCTCATCATTCTTGTTATCCCTGTCGTATTATATACGCTTGAACTCGCAGATACATCACCTATGGATAAGAAAAACCGCAAAGCCGAGGATGCTCTTGTTGTCAATGTCAGAGCAAATTTGTATTGGTGGGAGTTCGAATATCCTGATTACGGCATTATCACAAGCCAGGAGCTGATCGTACCGACAGACCAGCGGGTTTATTTCAGTTTAAAAGCCTCTGATGTAAAACATTCTTTCTGGATTCCTTCAGCAGGAGGAAAAATTGATACCAATACTGATAACGAAAATACGTTCTTCTTAACCTTCGATTCAAAACGCAGCAAAGAGGCGGGAGATACGTTCTTTGGAAAGTGCGCTGAGCTATGCGGGCCTTCACACGCACTCATGGATTTTAAAGTAAAGGCGCTTTCTGCGAAAGAATTCCAGTCATGGACAAAAGATATGAAAAACTATAAGACGGCAGCAGAAAGTGATTTGGCTAAGCAGGGGGAAGAGCTGTTCAAAGAGAAGAACTGCCTGAGCTGCCATGCGGTCGAGCCAAATGATAAGCGTGCAGAGGCAGCAAGAACGGCGCCAAACCTTGCTACATTCGGTGAAAGGACAAAAGTGGCAGGGGTGAAGGATGCGAATAAAGAAAATGTGAAAGCCTGGCTGAAAGACCCTGAGAGCATAAAGCCGGGGAACAAAATGACAGGAACATATCCGAAGCTTTCAGACAGTGAAATGGACGCGCTTTATGAATACTTAAAAGGCTTGAAAGCAGAAAGCAAGTAGGGAAGAAAGGGAGATATTGGGGGAGGTCACATATGTTGAATGCGCTTACAGAAAAGCGGACGCGCGGATCTATGCTTTGGGATTATTTGACGACGGTGGACCATAAAAAAATAGCGATACTTTATTTAATCGCAGGGGGATTCTTCTTTCTTGTCGGGGGAATTGAAGCGATGTTTATCAGAATCCAGCTTGCAAAGCCGGAAAATGCTTTTCTCAGTGCTCAAGCGTACAATGAAGTGATGACGATGCACGGGACGACAATGATCTTTTTGGCTGCGATGCCGCTTTTATTTGCTTTGATGAATGCGGTTGTTCCATTGCAGATCGGGGCGCGGGATGTTTCGTTTCCATTTTTAAACTCGCTTGGTTTTTGGCTCTTCTTTTTCGGCGGCATTTTCTTAAACTTAAGCTGGTTTTTGGGAGGAGCGCCAGATGCGGGATGGACGTCATATGCCTCGCTTTCGCTTTATTCCAAAGGACACGGCATAGACTTTTTCGTCCTTGGACTGCAAATATCCGGACTGGGGACGCTGATAGCCGGGATTAACTTTTTGGCCACGATTATTAACATGAGGGCTCCCGGCATGACGTACATGAGGCTGCCTTTGTTTACATGGACGACATTTGTGGCGTCGGCATTGATTTTGTTTGCGTTTCCGCCGCTTACGGTTGGCTTGGCTCTTATGATGCTGGATCGGCTGTTCGGCACAAATTTCTTTAATCCAGAACTTGGCGGTAACACGATTATTTGGGAACATTTATTTTGGATATTCGGACATCCGGAGGTTTATATTCTGATTTTGCCTGCTTTCGGCATTTTCTCAGAGGTCATCCCTGTGTTTTCCAGAAAGCGATTGTTTGGATATTCTTCAATGGTTTTTGCGATCGTGCTTATCGGTTTTCTTGGCTTTATGGTTTGGGTGCATCACATGTTTACGACAGGTCTCGGGCCGATTGCGAACGCAATCTTTGCAGTTGCAACAATGGCGATCGCGATTCCGACCGGGATTAAGATATTTAACTGGCTGCTGACGATTTGGGGAGGAAATGTGAAGTACACGACGGCCATGCTGTATGCCGTCTCATTTATCCCGTCCTTTGTGCTTGGCGGTGTGACAGGTGTCATGCTGGCTGCGGCAGCTGCAGATTACCAGTTCCATGATACGTATTTTGTTGTGGCGCACTTTCACTATGTCATTATAGGCGGAGTCGTATTCGGGCTATTAGCCGGTGTTCATTTCTGGTGGCCGAAAATGTTCGGTAAAATTCTGCATGAAACAATGGGGAAAATATCATTTGTCTTGTTTTTTATCGGCTTCCATCTTACTTTTTTCATCCAGCACTTTGTCGGTTTAATGGGCATGCCGCGCCGAGTGTATACCTTCTTGCCAGGCCAGGGGCTTGAAACCGGCAACTTGATCAGCACAATCGGGGCGTTTTTTATGGCGGCAGCCGTTATCCTCCTGCTTGTCAATGTCATCTGGACCTCGGTGAAGGGCGAATATGTCGGAGATGATCCATGGCATGACGGGCGTACGCTTGAATGGGCTGTTTCGTCACCACCGCCAGAATATAATTTTAAACAGCTTCCATTTGTCAGAGGGCTTGACCCGCTGTGGATCGAGAAGCAGGCGGGACACAAATCTATGACACCGGCTGAACCGGTTGAAGATATCCATATGCCAAACGGTTCAATTCTGCCGCTGATCATTTCCTTCGGCCTCTTTGTCGCTGCCTTTGGTCTCTTGTATAGAACCGAGCACGCTTGGGGTCTGCCGGTGATCTTTATCGGACTTGGCATCACATTTTTTACAATGCTGCTCCGTTCATTGATTGATGATCACGGTTATCATATTCACAAAGAGGAACTGCCGAACGATGATAAAGGGGTGAAGGCGTAATGCAAATTGAAGAAAAATTCACCGCAGAGACCTTTCCAGCTTCTCCCGAAAAAGCAACACTGGAAGGGAAAAATAAATTTTTAGGCTTTTGGCTTTTTCTTGGGGGAGAGACTGTTTTGTTCGCGTCTCTCTTCGCCACTTTTCTTGCACTCCGGAATTCAAACGCCGGTGACCCGCCTACGACAGAAATGTTTGATGTCACACTCGTTTTTATCGCCACAATGCTCTTATTAACGAGCAGTTTAACGAGTGTGTATGCGATGTACCATATGAAAAACTTTTCATTTGGCAAAATGCAGCTCTGGCTGGGAATTACCTTGTTATTGGGTGCGGGATTTTTAGGCTTGGAAATTTACGAATTTAAGCATTACACACATGAGTTTGGCTTTACCATCACAAGCTCTGCGCTTGGCTCATCATTTTATACGCTTGTCGGCACACATGGTGCACACGTGGCGTTTGGCCTTTTGTGGATCAGTGCGCTGATGATTCGCAATGCAAAGAGGGGCTTGAGCTTATATACAGCGCCTAAGTTTTACGTGGCCAGTCTTTACTGGCATTTTATTGATGTCGTGTGGGTCTTTATCTTTACCGTTGTATATTTAATGGGGATGGTGGGATAAACATGGTCGATAAAAAAAGCAGAGGACATATCAGCGGCGACCTTGAATATAAGAAAAAGAAGCATGCTCAGGAGATGAAATATCAAGTCATGTCTTTTGGCCTGATGATCGGTCTTACGCTCGTTGCATTTCTGACTGTGGCAACAGACGGCATCGGCAGCTGGTTTACGATTCCTTTCATTATACTGCTTGCGGCTGTTCAAGTGATATTTCAGCTGTATTACTTCATGCATATGAATCAGAAAGGTCATGAAGCGCCGGCATTGTTTCTGTATTCAGGCATGTTTGTCGCGTTCATTACGGTGCTTGCGTTTGTTACAATTATATGGTGGTAATTTAAGCAGCCGCCGGAGGTGAAGACATGAATCAGTTAGACGTGTTTGGGTTTCGCGCCATGTGGAGCCCTTATCTTTTTTGTATCCTTTTAGGCATCACGGTGCTTTACATCTTTTTTTACAGACGGATGTCTTCAAAGCCCGACCGTATCACGGGTAAAGAAATGGCCTGTTTTCTGTCGGCGATGCTGTTTTTATATGCAGCCGAAGGAAGCCCGGTTGATCTGCTCGGACATATTATGTTCAGCGCCCATATGGTGCAGATGGCTGTTTTGTATTTAGTGGTTCCGCCTTTATTAATCGCAGGAATTCCCGCATGGGCCTGGGAAAAAATGATTTTTCGGCCTGCCATTAAACCGTTTTTTACATTTTTCTCTACACCTTTAATTGCATTGCTTTTATTTAACGGCATTTTTTCTCTATATCATGTGCCGCTAATATTTGATACTGTCAAAACGGATACGCTTTACCATGCGTTAATGACTTGGCTCATCTTCGTGTTAGCGTTTTTTATGTGGTGGCCGCTCGTACACAAGGTGGCTCGGCTCCCGCAGCTCAGCGGCCTGATGAAGCTGGGCTATATTATGGCGGACGGTATGCTGCTCACGCCTGCTTGCGCCCTGATCATGTTTAGCGGCACGCCCTTATATGCCACTTATACCGATCCGTCTGCCTGGGCGGAAGCCATGAAGCTTTGTGTTCCTGCGGATATGCTGGGACAGGTTCCGTTAACAGGACCGGAAATGTTTAACACACTTCCTTTGTTAGAGGATCAGCAGCTTGGGGCAGTTATGATGAAAATCATTCAGGAAATTGTGTACGGCGCTTTTTTGGCTATTGTCTTTTTCCAATGGGTGAAGAAGGAAAGGGAAAAGGATGGACAGGAGGAGCCGCCTTATATTCAGCAGACGATATCATAAAAGGTACAGCGGCAATCGGCTGTACCTTTTTTATTACATTTGAACTGTTTTCAGCATGTCGGAGATGTCCTGGATGAGTGCCTTGCTTTTGGTCACAACCTGCACTGGGAATTCTTCTGTTTCTCCATATTCCACTCCGTGCGGGTAATAGTGTTTTCCTAATAGAGGGGGCATTAATTGAATAACGGCGCGGCCGCTTCCGACATCGCCCTCTGTCGCAATGCCTTGAACCCGCAGGTAAAACGTTCCCTCAATCGTCGAAAACTTTCTGTCATAGGTCACTCTTTCATAATCCCATTGACCGGCTCTGATGAGTCCCTTGCTTTCCATCAAATCGTCCAAGAGGCTGAGCTCAGCCTTTACCCCTTCAAGTCCGCTATCAGTAAACTTCAACACTGACCCCTCCTTATAAAAATTACCTTTCCTGACAATCATAGTATGAAAGCGTTAAACTTTCAATGAATCTTCTTCTTTTGAAAGTATGCAAAAATGAAAATTTGACGAAAATATCACTAGATAAAAGGAGGTTTTACGGATGACAAAAATAAAAGATCTGATGACAGCTGACTTGCAATATTGCACGGTATTAGATAATGTATATGAAGCTGCGGTAAAGATGAAAGACGCGGATGTAGGAGCCATTCCGGTAGTTGATGAGGATGGAGAAACACTGGTCGGCATCGTAACTGATCGTGATCTGGTGTTAAGAGGCATCGCCTCAAAAAGGCCGAACTCACAAAAAATCACTGACGCTATGACTGAAAAACCTGTCAGTGTGGAAGAGGACGCGCCAGTTGATGAGGTTCTTCATTTAATGGCATCCCATCAGCTCAGACGCATACCTGTAACCAAAAACAACAAGCTGACTGGTATTGTCACGCTTGGCGATCTATCCTTATCTGAACAAACAAATGAACGTGCCGGCAGTGCTTTATCAGATATTTCAGAGGACGAAAACAGAGAGCAAGGCTTTTTGCATTAACACATAAATCTTTGACATGTTAAATAGGCTGTATTGTAATGAAAAATAAGGCAAGACATGCAATTCACATCACGGGGGTGATAGATTGAAAAATATATTAAGAGCCATGGTTATCCTCTTGATTATTTGCGGAACTTATGTTCTGTTTATTCAATATGGGGCTGTTCCTGAAAAAAAATCAAATGACAGCGAGCCTCAAGTCTCTAACGAGGAAGCGGCAAGCGGCAAACGAATACATATGCCGACTTCGGGATTATTGTCCTTTATGGGCAAATCCGCCGACGATGTAAAGAAAAAACTTGGGGAACCGGAACGTATTGACCCCTCGGCTTATGATTACGAATGGTGGGTTTACAATCAGGGAAAAGACCAGTATGTGCAAATCGGGATGCTGCACAATAAAGTGGTCACATTATTTGCGGCGGGAAATGATATTAACGCAAAGCCCTTCAAAATCGGTGAGTCAACGGGAGAAGTATTTAAGACAACCCAGGTGGCTCCGTTTGTAAATGTAGAGTATAAAGGAAATTCCTATCGGTTTGAGTTTTCTGAAGAGGACATCAACACCAGACCGACTGTAAAAGTAGGGAAGATGTACGTCCAGCTGTATATGGACAAATTTGAAGGGAAGCTATCCAGCATCAGGGCGTTTGATGCGCAAACCTTTGTCAAGCAAAGACCTTATGAGGTAGTGTACCGCGGTGAGTTAGTAGAACCGCAAACCGTTACGGAAGATAAGTGGAAAGAGATCCAATCAACGAGTGAAAAGCAAATACTCGATTTGACCAATGTCATTCGTGTCAAACATGGGTTAGCTAAGCTTGAGTGGGATCAGCCGACGGCCGAAGTGGCTTTTGGCCACAGTGAGGACATGAAAGAAAACAACTATTTCTCCCATGTATCGAAGAAATACGGCACGCTGAAGGACCGCTTAGAAAAAGGGGATGTCGACTTTGAGCAAGCGGGAGAAAATATCGCGTACAATTATGTGGACGGTCCGGCTGCTGTAGAAGGCTGGCTGAATAGTGAAGGCCATCGAAAAGCGCTTCTGCATTCAGACTACACGCACCTTGGCGTTGGTGTAGACCGGAAGTATTACACTCAAAACTTTATTAAACGCTGAAATCAGCCGCGGACGACAGGTCCTGCGGCTTTTTATTGTTTCTGCAAAGGCTTTAGAACAAGGCGATTGCAGCAGACGAAGCTTTCTCAATGATACTGTGAGTGACATTACCAAAAAAATGAACTTTAAGAAGCTGAAGCTGGATCAGTCCAGCTCTTTTTTGATGTGGAGACTTTAAGACCGCCGGGGCCGATTAGGGATCTTGTTCTGACGGGCTTTGGAATGCGGCATCCCAAACATTGCAAAGGGCAGGAATCTTGATTTCAGGACAATTAAGGCCTCGGCTTTATCGGGGGAGGAAGCTTCTGTTAATCTGCGCTTCTTGTTTTACGAGAAAATGATTTTTCGATGAATATTAGGCGAACACAATGGCTCACAAACCGATACATTGTAGTAGGTATATTTTTCGGAGGGGGTGAGGATTGTGGCGAATCAACATGCCAATCATTCAATTAATGACTTTAAACAATTCGTTAAAAAACATCCCAAGCTGATCAAAGAAGTGCGCAAAGAACAAAGAAGCTGGCAGGACGTGTACGAAAATTGGGTCCTTTTCGGAGAGAAAGACCCCATTTGGGACTCGTACAGAGAACCGGAGGAAGCCGCAGAAGCGGTACCCGAAACATCAGAAAAAAATGATTTTGTTTCTAAAATGGTTACAGCTGTGAAAAAGATGGATGTCAATCAAATGAATGAACAGATCAATAAAATGAGCCAGTCGATCTCATCGTTGCAAAGCCTTCTCAACACATTTTCCGGAAGCGGACAAAAGCAATCTCAGCCAGGGCCCGGACAGCATCCTTTTTCTTTTCGGAAGGATTAATAAAGGAGAGCTTATATGCGCAAAGACGTTCAGGAATTTATTTTAGCAGATAAAGAACGAAAACGATTCTTAAGAGAACAGCCGATATGGTACCGGAGGCTGGCGAGAAAGCCGGATGATCTGGCTTCATTTCAGCTTGAGATGATGAATTTTTACGAAAAAACCATTCCGCATCGGGTGAATCAATTTACGAACGGGATTCAAATGGCGCAAATGATGATGCAAATGTTCCAGGCAATGCGGACAAAAGATTAAAAGACCCGAAAATGGGTCTTTTTCATTGTGTAAACTAGGGAGGCTTTTACAAGTCTATTTTTAAGGGCGGCTAAGCATTTTCCAATTGGCTGGTTTCATGGTAAACTAACAACTGGAGGTGCGTGCTATGTATGCGACGATGGAATCCGTGCGGCTTCAAAGTGAAGCTCAGCAGCTTGCCGAGATGATTCTGCAGTCGGAGACGGCTGAGAACTACCGCAATTGTTACAAGCGTCTCCAGGAAGATGAAGAGGCAGGGCGGATTATTCGTTCTTTTATCAAAATAAAAGAGCAATATGAGGATGTGCAGCGTTTTGGCAAATATCATCCTGACTATAGAGAAATATCCCGGAAAATGAGGGAGATCAAACGGGAGCTCGACCTGAACGATAAGGTGGCCGACTTCAAAAAAGCGGAGACGGAACTGCAGTCTATTCTTGATGAAATCAGCGTTGAAATTGGGACAGCTGTATCAGAGCATATTAAAGTTCCGACTGGGAATCCTTATTTTGACGGTTTGTCTTCATGCGGAGGCGGCTGCGGATCAGGCGGCGGCTGCGGATGCAAAGTGTCATGACGAGACTGGCCGTCTCGTCTTTTACATATAAGAGAAATCAGGCAGGTGAATGTATTGGAGAATAGACGCCAAGGCATGATTGTGTATCTTCATTCTTTAAAGCAAAGCAAAATGCTGAGAAAGTTCGGAAATGTGCATTATGTGTCAAAACGCTTAAAATATGTCGTGCTGTATTGTGATATGGGCCAAATTGAAAAAACAATGGACAAGATCTCATCTTATTCTTTTGTTAAGAAAGTTGAGCCTTCATATAAACCGTTTTTAAAATTGGAATTTGAGTCAAAGCTTGATAAAGCAAAAGAATATGATTATAAAATCGGAATATAGCTGTATAAAAAAATCCCCGCAGGTTTCTGCGGGGTCCTTCTATTCCTTAACAAGTTAAGGAGAAGGCAAAGGGAGAGGAGAAACCGGAGGAAGAACTTATGGGGAAACGTAAGTCTTCTCCGCGGTTGGCAACAACATCCTCTGGATGCTGTTGCTTATAGTATGGACAATGATCATTCCGCTTATACACTTGTATATGAAGATTAGCGCTCATTGTTTGAAAGAATGCTTTATGATAAGATAGGATTGGTTTTTTTCTTATACATAACGGCGTCCGGCCGAACAAGGAAACAAAATAGCTTTTAGAAAAAGTGGTGTGGAACATGAGAGTAATTTCTGGATCAAAAAAAGGCCGTTCACTTAAGGCAGTGCCGGGAACATCAACGAGACCGACAACCGATAAAGTGAAGGAATCCATTTTCAATATGATTGGCCCTTATTTTGATGGGGGCAGGGGGCTTGACTTATTCGCAGGAAGCGGAGGTCTTGGTATTGAAGCGCTTTCACGAGGGTTTGACCATTGTGTATTTGTTGACCGTGATTTTAAAGCGATTCAAACGGTGAAATCGAACTTGAAAACATTAGAGCTTACAGCATATGCAGATGTGTACCGTAATGATGCGGAACGTGCTTTGCACGCAGCTGCGAAAAGAGAAGCGGGCTTTCACGGGATTTTTCTTGATCCTCCGTATAAGGAACAAAAACTGAAGGCGCTCTTAAGTGTGATAGACGAACAACAAATGCTGGAGGATGGCGGCTTTATCGTCGCAGAGCATGACAAAGACGTCGAGCTTCCCGAAGCAGTAGGTGATCTAGTGATAACAAGAAAAGAAACCTACGGCCTGACAGGGGTGGCGATCTATAAAAAGAGGGGGTTGTGATGTGACGAGTATAGCTGTCTGTCCCGGCAGTTTTGATCCGGTGACCTACGGGCATCTGGATATCATTAAACGCGGGGCCAATATATTTGATCAAGTGTATGTGTGTGTACTGAACAATTCTTCAAAAAAGCCGTTATTCAGTGTAGAAGAACGCTGTGAGCTTTTGAGAGAAGTGACAAAAGACATTCCGAACATAACAGTTGAAACGTCACAAGGGCTGTTAATTGATTATGCAAAAAGAAAAAATGCAAAAGCCATTTTAAGAGGCTTGAGAGCGGTGTCTGATTTTGAGTACGAGATGCAGGGAACATCCGTAAACCGTGTGCTTGATGAATCAATTGAAACCTTTTTTATGATGACAAATAACCAATATTCTTTCTTAAGCTCAAGCATAGTAAAAGAAGTGGCAAAGTATAATGGTGCGGTGTCAGAATTTGTACCGCCGGAAGTCGAGAAGGCGCTTCAGAAAAAATTCAGGCAAGGATGAGTGTTTTTAAGCTCATCCTTTTTTTGTACCGTTTGTCAGTCTGTAAGAAAAAATGAAAATGTACGTAAACAGTGCACATAACGTGACAGCAGGGCCAATCTCCACAAGCAGATTCCATCCGCTGATAAGAGCTGTCGGCAGCTCACCTGTATCTAGAGATTTAAAAACGTACTGATCATGGTCATTCCACGCGGTGTAAAGAGGTTTCCATAACAGAATGACAAAAACGGCGGCATAAATGCCTTGCAGCACACGTGCAATAAAGAATGGTTTAAATCTGATGTCCGTCTCTGATAAAATGCCTGCCACCTGAGCCTGAACGGAAAAGCCGCTGAATCCGAGGATAAAGCTGACAACAACAGCTTTTTGCAAAAGGGAGACATCTGTCTCGCTGACAAGCTTGCTTCCTAATGTGATTTCAAACATTCCTGATAATAGAGGAATGTCCAATTGAGCGGGAAGCTGAAACAAGGTCAGTGCGCCTTTTGTAACAATAGAGAGAATATCGGTCAGCTGTACGACGGATAACAAACGATTAAAGACAGAAAACAAAATAATAAAGCCGCCTACCATTAGAAGCGTTTGAACGGATGAGGTTACAGCGTCGCCCAAAATTTTTCCTAAAGGCCGTTTTTCCGCAAGCCTTGCGGTGTGAAGCGCATGTAAAGCATCTTTGATAGAAGGCAAAGATATGGTTTTATTTCTCATGAGCTGGCGCTCTTCTTTACGCCCGTAGGAGCGCATCGTTAAACCGACAGCCAAATTACCCAAATAGTGTGCAGATGCTAATAAAATACCTAATGACGCATTCTGAAAAAAGCCGACGGCGACAGCTCCAAAAATAAAGAGCGGGTTGGATGAATTGGTGAAGGAAGCAAGCCGTTCTGCTTCTACTCTTGAAATCTGTTTTTCCTGCCGCAGCCTTGCCGTCAGTTTTGCGCCCGCGGGGTTCCCTGATGCCATGCCCATGGCCAGAACGAAGCCGCCGACACCCGGCACGCGGAAAATAGGGCGCATAAAAGGCTCAAGCAGAACACCGACAAACCTTACAATACCAAAGCCGATTAATAGCTCAGACAGTATGAAAAACGGCAGCAAAGACGGAAATACGACCTCCCACCACATGGACAGCCCGGTTTTAGAGGCTTCGAATGAGGCCTGCGGATGTGAGATGACAGTCGCTGTTAAAAAAATAAAAAACGCAGCAATCAAAA
Organism: Bacillus sp. AF23; assembly: GCF_020861455.1. NCBI lineage: Bacteria > Bacillati > Bacillota > Bacilli > Caryophanales > Bacillaceae > Bacillus > Bacillus sp. AF23. The sequence continues at coordinate 12,404 of NZ_JAJHVY010000016.1, read as the reverse complement.
GTGTATGAATCTTCGACAAGTTCATTCTTACCTCCCCGACGCTAAAAATGCACAATGACATGTATATCATGATAAAATATGGTATGACTCGAAACGGCCAAGCAGTACCTGTCCTCTTGACCCTTTGTACTAATATACGAGCATAGGGGTTCAGTTTAGACCATAGAATTCCGTATACAGGGAATTCGGGCAGGAGGTTAACATGTTGGCCAAACCTAAAATCGGGTTAGCGTTAGGATCGGGAGGCGCCAGAGGACTTGCTCATCTCGGCGTGCTTTCCAGTTTACATAAGCACCAAATTGATGTGGATATGATTGCGGGGAGCAGTATGGGCGCTTTGGTCGGCAGCTTCTATGCCGCGGGGCATGACGTGGAAACGATGAAAAAAGTCGCCAAGGCTTTCAAACGGCGGATCTATGCTGATTATACGGTACCGAAACTCGGTTTTTTGAGAGGTGACCGTGTCAGGCAGCTCGTGCATGCTTATACATTCGGCAAACCGATTGAGGAACTCAAAATCCCTCTTGGAATTGTCGCGTGTGATCTGCAGACAGGAGAAAAGATTGTTTTCCGCAAAGGATCTGTGTCAGATGCGGTTCGGGCAAGCATCAGCATACCAGGCATTTTTATTCCGCAGAAGCTGGACGGACGGCTTCTCGTAGACGGCGCGGTGGTCGACCGTATTCCGGTTTCTGTTGTAAAAGATATGGGGGCTGACATTATCATCGCTTCAGATGTCTCCAGGGTTCGGAAAACCGAAAAGGCGGCGCATATTTTTGATGTAATCATGCAAAGTATGGATATACTCCAAAATGAATTGGTGCGACATCAAACGATTGCCGCTGATATCATGATTCGCCCTTCTCTTGAAACATACAGCTCCAGCTCGTTTGCCAATATTGATGAAATGATATCGGCAGGCGAGGAGGCAACAAACCGAATGATCAGCCAGATAAAAAAAGAAATAGTGAATTGGGAGGGCTAATAACTTGCTACGTAAAAAACATTTCAGCTGGATGCTTGTCATCCTCATACTGATTGCCGTTGTATCATTTATAAAACTGCCATACTATATTACAAAACCGGGAGAAGCGACAGAGCTCGGCTCACTGATAAAAGTGGAGGGGGGCTACTCGGAAACAGGAAGTCTGTCCTTAATGACTGTCAAAGTGGGACCGGCTAATCCATTTACATACGCATGGGCTAAAATGCACCCCTATTATGAAATTGTTCCTGATGAAAGCATCAAGGAAGAAGGCGAATCAGATAAGGAATATATGAAACGGCAGCTGCAAATGATGAAAAGCTCACAGGAAAATGCCGTCATCGCCGCATATCAAAAGGCAGGAAAAAAAGTAAGCTATTCCTTTAACGGCATCTACGCAAGCTCAGTTGTCGAAAACATGCCGGCGAAAGGGAAAATAGAAGTCGGCGATAAAATCATCAGCGCGGACGGAAAAAACTATCAGTCTGCTGAAAAGCTGATTGATTATATCAGCAGCAAAAAAGCCGGGGATAAAGTAAAGTTAAAAATCGAAAGAGAAGAAAAAGAAAAGACGGTCACCCTTGCGTTAAAACAATTTCCTGATGAGCCTGGCCGTGCCGGAATAGGAGTTTCGCTGTATACGGACAGAAACGTCAAGGTAAAGCCCGATATTGATTTCGAAATCGAAAATATCGGCGGCCCGTCAGCGGGATTAATGATGTCGCTTGAAATCTATAATCAGCTGACAAAACCAGACGAAACAAAAGGCTACGATATTGCGGGAACCGGTACCATTGATGTTGACGGAAAAGTAGGCCCGATCGGCGGCATTGATCAAAAAGTCGTCGCCGCAGACAAAGCCGGCAAAGACATTTTCTTTGCTCCGAATCAAAACGGCGCAAGTAATTCAGATTACAAAAATGCAGTAAAAACAGCGAAAGACATTGATTCGGACATGAAGATCGTGCCTGTTGATACGATGCAGGATGCGATTGATTATTTGAATAAGCTGAAAGCGAAAAGCACCTAATATCCAGGTGCTTTTTTTATATGCTCAAAAAACGGTGTTCATCCTCGTCATATCGTATTGGGGCATGTCCGTATTCTTGTAAATCAAACTCGGTTCTAAGGGGCTCTTCAATCGCAAGGCTGTAGATTCTGCTTGCTTTAATATCCAGATCGAGAGCGGGGTGGGAAAAGGAGGCCAGCTTGCTGACAAGCGGAACGGACAGCTCCTTTTTCTTTTCTGATAAAAAGGCCTGTCCTTTTTTCGTCATCCCAAGTAGTCTGATATAAGGCACCTCCTCGACATTGAGCAGCCGGTGAATCTCTTGTTTTTTCGTTCTCGTTAAAATGTGTGTACTCATCCGCTGAAGCCTCGTCCACGTATATCGCTTTGTTTTCAGAAACTCCATAAATTCCTGATAGGAGCTGGCTTTTCTGATTGAACGGAGGATTCTGTTCTCCAGCCCTTCCTCAACCTCGTATATGTGCTGTAATTCCAAGGCTGTGAGAGTCGAAAGACTATATTTCAAGTAAGAAAAATAGCTTTCTGGTGTATGCCACAGCCCGAAAGACTTGCGGTAATTCGCTAATTCCCGTGCAGCTGCTGCGGGAAGAAACGTAACGCAGTCTTCAAAAGACTTTTCAATCAGGGCTTTTCTGATGCTGGTTGCGCTGGCGATATGGCTGTCTTCATCAGGAAGGTCGGCATCATGATAATCCGAGGAGATTCTCGATGTCGTATAGGGTTTCATTTCATATCCGCCGGAAAGAATCGATTTCACATAATGGTACCCCAAAATATTGTTCGGCTTCGACATATCAAGTCCGTTTTCTGTATGTAAAATCGATTTGAAGGCGATAGCAGCAGCTGATGGATAACTGGCACCCTTTTTAAGCTCTTCTTTGATACATTGATCAAACGAATCTTTATGCTCATCCATTACCTTTGCGGTTTCTAAAAACGGCTCAATTTGTCCGTTCTCACTCCCGAAAAACAGTGCCTCGCATCCCAGTTTGTTCAAAGTGGAGACGCTGCCGTGTGCAAAAATCTCCGCTTTTTGCACCGCGTAAAGATAAGGCAGTTCGATTACGAGGTCGACCCCGCTTTGAAGCGCCATTTTTGTGCGGGCCCATTTGGATACAACAGCAGGCTCCCCGCGCTGCAGAAAATGTCCGCTCATCACCGCAACAGCCGTGTCACATCCGGTTTGCCGCTTGGCTGTTTGGGCATGATAAAGATGTCCGTTATGAAAGGGATTATACTCAACCACCAATCCGACAGCTTTCATATTTTTTCCGCCTTTCTTGCTATGTTTAAAAACGTATGGTACATTTGCAATTGAAAACTCTTACGTCTTTTTTGATTTAAGTGTATGCATAGTATATTCAGCTGTCAACGATGCTTGGCTGGCAGCATTATGCTGTAAAGAAAAAATATTGACAAAAACATTCTTAAAAGCTATAATCATGTTTGTTGCTTTCCTGAGGTGATACAAATGAAATGGACGATTTATCAGTTGCATCAAATGAAAAAACCGAGTTTTGAGTTTGATGAGACAGTTGAGTTACATGAGCTGACAAAGCTGAATTCTGACATTCGCCGCATTTCTCCTGTAAGGGTGAAAGGCAGAGCGGATATCAAATCTAAGCAGGTTTCGTTTGATTTTACGATCTCAGGCGAAATGATTTTGCCATGCTCAAGAACACTCGTTGATGTTCCGTATCCATTTACAATTTCGACAAAAGAACTGTTTATATTTCATCAGACGGATGATATAGAAGATGATGACGTTCACACTGTTGAGGACGATACTATCGACTTAACTCCGATCGTGAAAGAAGAAATTCTTTTAGAAATCCCTATGCAAATCTTTTGTGAATCTGAACAAGAAAAAGGAGCTGCTCCTCAAGAAGGAAAGGACTGGCAAGTCATTTCAGAGGAAGACAAGAAGAACAAAGTCGATCCGAGACTTGCAGCCCTTGAAAAGCTCTTAAAACAAGATGATGAATCTTAACTCTTTAAGGAGGTGGGAATAATGGCTGTACCTTTTAGAAGAACTTCTAAAATGAAAAAAAGATTGCGCCGTACACATTTCAAACTTAATGTACCTGGTATGACAGAATGTCCGTCATGCGGAGAGATGAAATTGTCTCACCGTGTATGCAAAGCATGCGGATCATACAACGGCAAAGACATAAATGTAAAAAGTAACTAATAAGAAAAGCGCAGGGTGAAAACCCTGCGCTTTTTCTTTTTTTCTTCCTGTCAGTTTGCAGAAAATTTGTGAGTGCAAATAGTCTATCTAATCTATTACCGGCATATGTATGAGATAAATAAGCTGACATGGAGGGAGATTGATTTGACCATTACAAGACAAGATGCTTGGACACAGGATGAGGATTTGCTGCTGGCAGAAGTTGTGCTTCGTCATATTCGCGAGGGCGGAACACAGCTTTCTGCCTTTGAGGAGGTCGGAAGGGCACTGACCAGAACAGCCGCTGCCTGCGGATTCAGGTGGAACTCTTATGTGAGAAAGCAATACCAATCAGGCATAGAACTGGCAAAAAAACAGCGGAAAGAACTAAGAAAACAAATTGGGGTTCATTCCGTCAATATGCCGCATTCCGTCAAGCAGGCTTCCCCGGCAGCTTCAGAGGGGAAAAGAGATTTGTCCATTCAGGATGTGATTGAGTTTCTCGAGCAGTTTAAAGAAGCGCCGTCCGCGCAAGAATTCCACGTTGAAAAGGAAAAAATGAAGGAGCAAATTCAGTCGCTGCAAAAAGAACTTGAGGATTTACGGAGTGAAAACCAAACATTGAGAAACCAGCTGGAGATGACAGAAGAGGACTATAAGGCACTGATCGATATTATGGATCGAGCCAGAAAAATGGTTGTTTCGAAGGAAGACGGGAGACTGAAAAAAACAGCTCAAGAAACGTAATGAACCCTCAAATGAACCGGCCCTAGAGTCATCAAAGGCCGGTTGTTTCATTTCTATGCTGATTCACCCGGTGTCATTTCGCCATCCATATCCGGATGCCAGATGAGCGGGTTTTCCCCTTTGTCCCGCGCCATGTCATATTTGACTGGTTCAAAGTTCATTTTACTAAAAAACTCTGCTGATTTAATCCGAGAATTTGTTCGAATCGGCATTCTGAATGATTTGGCGAATTCAACCAATGCTGTACCGTAGCCCCTGTTTTGATAACCTGGAAGGACCTCAAGCTTCCAAAGCTCTAAGTAATCCTGGTGTTGGTCGAAGTAAGGATTTGATTTGCCATTGACTTGATACAGACTCATTCGCGCTACCAGTTTATCCCCGAAATAAATCCCATAAAAAGGCGAAGTGCTGTTATTTTCAATGATATTTTCTTGAAGATCTTCAAGCATTGAGAGTTCTTGTATACCGTATTCTTTGAATTTCTTGAATTCTTCAAGCGTTTTATAGTTGACGAGCAGACGTTCTACTTTAATCAAATTAATCTCCCCCTTTGTTGTTCTCTACATATATTGTAAACGCTTTATTTAAAAAATCCAAATATTTAAACTTTAATTTAAGGTTTTGAAATCTCTGTGAAGTATTTTTTTCATACTTCTGCTATGATAATACGTAAATGTTAAATTGGGTGTGACATCATGAAAATTGGAATTATCGGCGGGGGCTCCGTCGGTCTTTTATGTGCCTATTATTTATCTTTGGATCATGAGGTGACTGTTTTGACAAGGCGGGATGAACAGGCCGCAGCGATTCAATCGGAAGGGATTCAGCTTTATAAAGCCGGAAAAGCGTTCAATGCTCATTGCAGCGCGGGCACAGCTATTGATTCATGTTTTGACCTTCTTGTCGTGACAGTGAAACAGCATCAGCTTCGGACTGTTTTCCCGATGCTTGAACGAATCAAAAAAACAAATATTTTATTTTTGCAAAACGGTATGGGCCATATTCACGGCCTTAAAGACTGGGGGGCTGACCATTCCGTTTATGTTGGGATTGTTGAGCACGGAGCTGTAAGGAAATCGGATACAGCAGTTGAACATACAGGTATTGGTGCGATAAAATGGAGCGCATTCAAGCATGCTGAACCAGATCGGCTGAACGCGGTGCTCCAGCATAACCATTCCGAATTCCCAATTCGCTATGAGATGGATTGGTATCGACTGCTGACGGGCAAGCTGATCGTAAACGCCTGCATCAATCCGTTAACTGCGCTGCTGCGTGTGAAAAATGGAGAGCTGTTGACTGTGCCTGCTTATTTTTCTTATATGAAGCTCGTTTTTCAAGAGGCGTGCAGCATTTTGCGGCTGGAAGATGAAGAGGCGGCCTGGGAGCGTGTGCGTGCAGTTTGTGAGCAAACGAAAGACAATCGCTCTTCCATGCTGGTCGATGTGACCGCCGCACGGCAGACGGAGGCTGACGCCATCCTCGGATATTTGCTGAAAGAAGCACAGCTTCAAGGCCGCGACGCTGTTCACCTTGCGTTTTTACACGGCAGCATCAAAGCTTTGGAGCGAAACCCAAACAAAGTCTTTTGAGCTTTTCTGGTAACATGCTATACTCATTTCGGATAACTAACTATTTATTGGAGAAAGGAAGTTCTAGAAGATGCAGCTAACTGAACTTTCCATCAAAAATCAGAATGTGTTTGTACAGCACTATATAGATGGTAAAGAAGAAATGTCTTCTTTTTTTGATTACAGCATTCATCATAAGGATATGTGGCAAGAAAGACTGAAAGATTTATCCTCGCGGGTTTTCGCAAGAGAGGAATTGACAGCCTATTTATCCTCTTATCACAACAAATTCGGCTCAAGCGCCATGCAGCATTCTATTGAGAAGCTGAAGGATCCGTCAAGTGTTGCTGTTGTCGGCGGACAGCAGGCAGGGCTTTTAACAGGACCGCTTTACACCATACATAAAATCATCTCAATTATTGTTTTAGCAAAGGAAAAGGAAGAACAGCTGCAAGTGCCTGTTGTACCGATCTTTTGGGTTGCCGGAGAAGACCATGATTTGGATGAAATTAATTTTGTCCATACGTTAGAAGAAAGCGGTCCGGTGAAGAAAAAGCTTCCGCAGTCTTACTGGAAAAAGTCATCTGCCGCCAACACACCGCTTGACCAAGAAAAATGCTCCGCATGGATAGACGATGTGTTTGCGGCTTTTGAAGAAACAGACCATACGAACACACTTCTAGAACATGTGAAACGATGTTTAAGGGAATCTGTTACGTTTACTGATTTCTTTGAACAGCTGATTGCGGATCTGTTTCAAGAGGAAGGCTTAGTATTGTTAAATTCCGGAGACCCGGGAATTAAAAAGCTGGAAACCGCCATGTTCCAAAAGATCCTCCGTGACAATGATGAACTTGCACACGCTGTTTCTAAACAGCAGGACTTCATGCGCGAAGCGGGCTACAAGCCGATTATCGAGTCTGGAAAAGAGCAGGCAAATCTGTTTTATGAATATGAAGAGGAACGCTTTTTAATTGAGAAGGACAACGGCCGCTTTGTGATTAAGGAGCTTGATCTGGCATGGTCGATGGATGAACTTTATACGCATATAGAAGAACAACCTGAACGCTTCAGCAATAATGTTGTAACGAGACCGTTAATGCAGGAATTTTTGATTCCTACCTTGGCATTTATCGCGGGCCCCGGTGAAATCAACTATTGGGGTGAGCTTAAACAGGCTTTTGCAGTGATGGGCTTTAAAATGCCTCCTGTTATGCCGAGGCTGAACATCACGATAGTCGAGCGCCATATTGAGAAAAAACTGGCTGAACGAAAGATATCATTACAAGAGGCGATAGAAGGCGGGACGGAAAACCAAAAAGAAAAATACTTTGAACACCAGATTCCGGAAGAGTTTACCGCGGTGATTGAGCAAGCGAAAAACCAGATTGAAGCGATTCATAAAACCGTCCGGCAGGAGGCGCTTAAGGTTGATCGGAGCATGGAGCCTTTGCTCCTGAAGAACGCGGCGTTTATTCAGGATCAGCTTCAGTTTTTAGAGCGTACAGTGACAAAACGAATTGAAGAAAAAGAAGGCTATGTCTTAAGGGATTATGAGAGAATCCAAAATAGCATTAAACCATTGCTCGCACCGCAAGAGCGAATTTGGAATATCATGTATTATTTAAACAGGTACGGTCCAAAATTCTTCACATCATTCAAGAATCTGCCATTTTCTTTTCAAAATCAACATCAAGTTGTCAAACTTTGAAATAAAGTTTTAAAGAACCCTGAATAGTTCAGGGTTTTTTTTTATGTATAAACAGTGTAAAATGAAGTTGTGGAGAGAAGTGGTGGATAGTGGTGAGTTAAGGAGAGAAAGTGGGGCAAAAGATCATGTTTATGGGTGAATACCAGCATACAATCGATGCGAAAGGCCGCATGATCGTACCCGCTAAATTCAGAGAAGGCCTCGGTGAGCAGTTTGTGCTGACAAGAGGACTTGATCAATGTCTCTTCGGTTACCCTATGCACGAGTGGAAACAGATTGAAGAGAAACTAAAAGCTCTTCCTCTCACAAAAAAAGATGCCCGCGCATTTACCCGTTTTTTCTTTTCAGGTGCGACAGAATGCGAACTGGACAAGCAGGGCAGGGTGAATATCGCATCATCTCTATTGAATTACGCTAAACTGGAAAAAGAATGTGTTGTTATCGGGGTTTCGAATCGAATTGAATTGTGGAGTAAAGTAATTTGGGAACAATACACAGAAGAGCAAGAAGATTCATTCGCTGAAATTGCTGAAAACATGATTGGGTTTGATATATAATGAATCTTCGTGTATAACACTCTAAAAACAATTTCAATTCATCCTGATAAAAGGTGGGACCAACACAAATGTTTCAACACAAGACAGTACTTCTTCGTGAAACCGTTGACGGCCTAAATATTAAACCGGACGGTACATATGTAGACTGCACACTCGGCGGAGCTGGGCACAGTACATATTTATTACAGCAGTTATCAGAGAAAGGGCGTTTAATCGCTTTTGACCAAGATGACACGGCATTACAGCATGCGGAAGAAGCGTTGTCCGATTATCAAGGACAGCTTATTCTGATTAAAAGCAACTTTAGGTATTTAAAAGAATGTTTACATGAACACGGCATTACTGAAGTAGACGGTATTTTATTTGATTTAGGGGTGTCTTCCCCACAGCTGGATACACCGGAAAGAGGATTCAGTTACCATCATGACGCACCTTTGGACATGAGGATGGACCAGTCGGCCACGCTTACGGCGAAAGAGGTCGTAAATGAGTGGCGCTATGAGGATCTTGTCCGTATTTTCTTTAAATACGGTGAAGAGAAGTTCAGCAAACAGATCGCCAGAAAAATTGAGGAGGCAAGAAGCAAATCTCCTATTCAAACTACGGGCCAACTGGTCGATCTAATAAAAGACGCGATTCCCGCTCCGGCCAGAAGGAGCGGAGGACATCCCGCAAAACGCGTGTTTCAGGCAATCAGAATTGCTGTGAACGATGAACTGAAGGTTTTTGAAGAGGCTTTGGAGCAAGCGATTGACGTGTTAAAGCCGGGGGGCAGGGTATCAGTGATTACCTTCCACTCACTTGAGGACAGAATTTGTAAATCTACGTTTAAAGAGAAGTCGTCACTTCCGGAACTTCCTCCGGGTCTTCCTGTTATACCGGAAGAGTTTGAACCGGAGCTCAAGCTTATCACAAGAAAACCGATCACGGCATCTGAAGAAGAGTTGGCAGAAAACAATCGTGCTCGTTCTGCGAAGCTTCGAATTGCTGAAAAAAGAAAATAACAATACGCGAACGCAAACTTAAAAGGAGGTCATCAGCCTATGAGCAATTTAGCTTATCAACCAGAGAAACAGCAACGGCATGCGATCAGTCCTGAGAAAAAAGTGATTGTCAAGAAAAGGGCTTCCATTACACTCGGAGAAAAGGTGCTTCTCGTCCTCTTCGCTGCGGCAGTGCTGAGCGTATCGCTTTTGATCGTATCGAAGGCATATGCGGCTTACCAAACAAATATAGAGGTGCAAAAGCTTGAGGAGCAAATTTCTTCCGAAAACAAGCAGATTGGTGACCTCGAAAAAAGCGTTGCTGATTTAAGCAAGCCGCAGCGCATTATGGATATTGCGAAAAAGAACGGCTTGAATTTAAAAGATAAAAAAGTGAAAAACATACAGGAATGATTCAAATGCCAAAAAAGAATAAATTTATGAACAGAGGAGCGGCGATTCTAAGTATTTGTTTCGCTCTCTTTTTCTTTGTCATCCTTGGGAGAATGGCATATATTCAAATAACCGGAAAAGCCGACGGTGAAGTGCTTGCGACAAAAGCGACAGAGCAGCATGAAAAGAAACGGACAATCGAAGCGAGCCGGGGCTCCATTTTAGACAGAAATGGAAAAGTGATTGCTGAGGATACAGCTACGTATAAGCTGATCGCTGTTCTTGATGAAAAAATGACAACTGACAAAAAGCATCCGCAGCATGTCCAGAACAAGGAAAAAACAGCGGAAGAACTGTCTAAAGTGATAGATTTGGACAAAGCTGAAATCCTTGATATCTTAAATAAGAAGGGTGCAAAACAAGTTGAGTTTGGATCAGCAGGTCGGGATATTACCTATTCCCAAAAACAGAAAATCGAAAAGCTGAAACTTCCGGGAATTTCATTTTTGCGTGATACAAAGCGGTACTATCCGAACGGCATATTTGCGTCCAACTTAATCGGCTATGCCGAGGTTGACCAAAAAACAAATGAAATTACGGGCGCGATGGGCTTAGAAAAAGTGCTGGATCAGTATTTGAAGGAGCGGGACGGATACGTAACATATGAAAGTGACAAATCCGGCTGGGAGCTCCCGAACAGCAAAAATAAAATTACAGCGCCAAAAAATGGTGACAATGTATATTTAACCATTGATCAGAAAATTCAAACCTTTTTAGAAGACAGTATGACAAAAGTGGCGGAAAAGTATAAACCGAAAAAAGTCATGGCCGCAGTTGTTGATCCGAAAACGGGCAAAGTGTTAGCGATGGGTCAGCGTCCAAGCTTTGACCCGAATACGCGTGATGTGACGAATTACTATAACGATTTGATTTCATATGCGTATGAGCCCGGGTCGACAATGAAGATCTTTACACTTGCAGCTGCGATACAGGAGAATGTGTATAACGGCAATGAAAAGTACAAGTCCGGAACATATAAAGTTGGCGGAGAACCTGTAAAAGACCATAATGATGGTGTAGGCTGGGGGCCAACAACGTATCATGACGGGGTTGTAAGGTCTTCAAATGTTGCTTTTGCCAAACTGGCTAATGAAAAATTGGGCTATTCCCGGTTTAATGAGTATCTTCATAAGTTCAATTTCTATCAAAAAACAGGCATTGACTTGCCGGGTGAAGTATCAAGTAAAATGAATTTTAAATATGAGTTTGACAAAGCATCGACTGCATATGGCCAAGCCTCTGCTGTTACACCAATTCAACAGCTGCAGGCTGCAACTGCAATAGCAAATGACGGTAAAATGATGAAACCCTATGTCATAGACCATATTGTTGATCCTGACAAGAAAAAAACCATTTATCAAAATAAACCTCAGTCCGCCGGTACCCCGATTTCTGCGGATACCGCTAAAAAGGTTCGTAATATTTTAGGTGATGTCGTTACATCTGATATCGGTACTGGACAGCCATATAAAATTGAAGGTTTTGATGTGGCTGTTAAAACCGGAACAGCGCAAATTGCCGGACAAAATGGTTATCTGTCTGGACGCGATAATTACGTATTTTCCGTGATGGGAATGGCGCCTAAAGATGATCCTGAGCTGCTGATCTATGTTGCAGTGCAGCAGCCGCAATTAGAAAATGATGAAACAGGTTCTAATCCAGTATCTGAAATTTTCAATCCGACAATGAAAAACAGTTTGCATTATCTGAACATTGAACCGACTGAAACGTCTGATTCAAATAAGGAAGAAACGAAAGCGCAGGCGATGCCTGACTTAACAGATCAAACTGTAACAGGTGCTCAAAAGAAAGCGAAAGCCGAAAACCTCACACCGATTGTGATCGGAAGTGATATTGCGGTAAAAGAGCAATATCCAAAAGCGGGTGAGGAAGTTTTGACCAATCAGAAGGTCTTCCTGAAAACGGGGGGCAAAATCAAGATGCCTGATATGACAGGCTGGTCGAGAAGAGAGGTTCTTCAATACGGCGATTTGGCAGGAATTCATATTGAAGTGAGTGGACAAGGTTACGCTGTGAGCCAAAGCGTTAAGAAGGACAAAGAAATAAAAGACGGTACTGTGATCAAGGTGAAGTTTAAGAATCCTGATTAAATAGAAAGAAAGCTTACCCCGTCGGGTAAGCTCAGCTTGTAGAGAAAACGATGTTTTTTCTACAAGCTTTTTTATTTCTTTAGATG
>NZ_JAJHVY010000010.1:0-150595 GCF_020861455.1 Bacillus sp. AF23 | reverse complement strand
CCGTTTTCAAACTTGAAGGTGTTTTTTATTTGTCTCATCTTATGGGGTCAGTCCCATATCAGACAGCTGTTTTTTATTTTACAAGTTCGCTGCTTACGTTTTTCTCGTATCTAAGTACAGGCTGTCTCGCTGCTTTTGTTTCATCCATTCTTTTGACGATTGTTGTATGCGGAGCCTCCTGTACGAGCTCCGGAGTTTCATCTGCTTCTTTCGCAATTTGGATCATAGCATCAATAAACGCATCCAGCGTTTCCTTGGATTCTGTCTCTGTCGGCTCAATCATGATGCACTCCTCAACATTAAGCGGGAAATAAATTGTAGGCGGATGATAGCCGAAATCGAGCAGCCGTTTTGCAATATCCAGCGTACGCACCCCAAGCTTTTTCTGGCGTTTCCCTGACAATACAAATTCGTGCTTGCAATGGCGGTCAAACGGCAGATCGTAATAAGGGGCAAGCTTTCTCATCATATAGTTGGCGTTCAGCACCGCGTTTTCAGTAACGGCCTTTAACCCGTCCGGGCCCATAGAGCGAATATACGTATACGCTCTGACATTGATGCCGAAGTTGCCGTAATAAGGCTTAACACGGCCTATCGCGTGAGGGCGGTCATAGTCAAAAGTAAACCGGCCTTCTTTTTTGATTAAAACGGGTTTTGGCAGATAAGGAATCAGATCTTCTTTTACGCCAACCGGACCTGAACCTGGACCGCCTCCGCCGTGAGGCCCTGTAAAGGTTTTATGCAAATTAAGATGCACCACATCAAATCCCATATCACCGGGTCTCGCTTTACTTAACACGGCATTTAAATTAGCGCCGTCATAATACAGCTTTCCTCCGGCTTGGTGAACGATTTCCGCCATCTCGGTGATCTGCTCCTCAAATAATCCGAGTGTATTCGGATTCGTCAGCATAAGAGCTGCGGTTTCTTCATTCACCGCTCTTTTTAAACCCTCTAAATCAACAAGCCCGTTTTCATTCGATTTCACCGTCACCGTTTCAAAACCGGCAACTGTTGCAGACGCAGGATTTGTCCCATGAGCTGAATCGGGGACAATGACCTTTGTCCGTTTCATATCTCCGCGCGCCTCATGATAAGCGCGGATCATCATCAGTCCCGTCCATTCGCCATGCGCCCCCGCCGCGGGCTGAAGCGTGACCTCATCCATTCCCGTAATTTCCTCGAGATGCTTGCTTAAGTCATATAAAAGCTCCAAAGCGCCTTGCACTGTGTCTTCGTCCTGAAGAGGATGGATCGCGGCAAAACCGGGAATCCGCGCGATTTTTTCATTCAATTTCGGATTGTATTTCATTGTGCAGGAACCGAGCGGATAAAAGCCCGAATCAACCCCGTGGTTCCGTCTGGACAATGCTGTGTAATGCCGCATAATATCCAGCTCAGAAACCTCCGGCAGCTCTGCGTCCTCATCCCGGATATAGCTGTCTGACAAGAGGTCCTCCACTTCCATTTCCGGTACGTCAAGCTCCGGCAGACTGTAGCCGACACGGCCTTCTCTTGAAAGCTCAAAAATAAGTGCCTGATCCTGATTATTCATGGCGATCCCCCAATTCCTGAATGAGTGCATCAATTTCTTCTTTTGTTCTCAGCTCTGTTACGGCAATAAGCATATGGCGGTCAAGCTCCGGATACGTCAGACCCAAATCGTAGCCGCCGATGATCCCTTTTGTCAGCAATCTTTGATTTACCGATTTCACAGGTTTATCTAGTTTGATAACGAATTCGTTAAACATCGGCCCGTCAAACATTACGGTGAGCCCCGCTTTTTTCGCTTCTTGCTTAGCATAATTAGCTTTTAAGAGATTTTGGCGGGCAATTTCTTTTACGCCGTTTTTCCCGAGAGCCGTCATGGCGACGGAAGCGGCCAGTGCGTTTAAAGCCTGGTTCGAGCAGATGTTTGACGTCGCCTTATCCCTGCGAATATGCTGCTCTCTGGCTTGTAAGGTAAGCACAAAACCTCTTTTTCCGTTTTCATCCTCCGTTTGTCCGACGAGGCGGCCCGGCACCTTTCTCATTAATTTTTTCGTGACCGCAAAAAATCCGCAATGGGGTCCGCCGTATGCGGAAGGAATCCCGAATGGCTGTGCGTCGCCAACCACAATATCGGCCTGAAAAGCGCCCGGCGGGGTCAGAAGTCCCAATGCAAGCGGATTGGCTGAGACAATAAACATGGATTTTCCCTGATGAGCGATCGGCTCAATATCCTTCAACGGCTCAATCAGACCAAAAAAGTTCGGGTACTGCACAATGACCGCCGCCGTATCGTCACAAACGGTTTCGCGCAAAGCATCAAGATCAGTCACTCCATTTGCGGCAGGGACTTCAACAACTTCAATATACTGTCCTTTTGCATATGTTTTCAGCACTTCTCTCGATTCAGGGTGCACGGTTGTTGACACCACAATTTTTTTCTTTTTCGTATGTCCGGAGGCAAGCATCGCAGCTTCCGCCAAGGCTGTTCCGCCATCATACATAGAAGAGTTGCTGATATCCATGCCAGTTAATTCACAAATCATCGTTTGAAACTCGAAAATCGCCTGAAGCTCCCCTTGAGAAATTTCCGGCTGATATGGTGTATAAGCTGTATAAAACTCAGACCTTGAAATGACATGATCCACAATAACCGGCTGATAATGATCATATACACCGGCGCCTAAGAAAGATGCGTATTGAACGGTATCACAGTTTTTAGACGCCAGCTTTGTCAGTTCTTTTGTTAATTCTGTTTCTGATTTTGCCTTTTTGATTTGATACTCTTTTTTAAATCTGACGTTCTCCGGTATATCGGCGAATAAATCATCGATCGTGTTTGCGCCGATGGCATCAAGCATTTCCTGTTTATCCTTTTCTGTCGCGGGCAAATAGCGGTGCTTCATGTGTTGACCCCTCTCCAAAGAAAAATTTTTAGCGTTTATAAAATGGTGTTTTAACTACCTTTGCTTTCACTAATTTTTTGCGAATCTCCACTTCTACAACAGTTCCGATCTCACTCGCTCCAGCATCAACCAAGGCAAGGCCCACGTTTTTCCCCAATGTCGGTGACTGGGTGCCTGTTGTCACCTTTCCGACGGACTTGCCGCTTTGAAACACTTCATATCCGTGTCTCGGTATTCCTTTTTCAATCATTTCAAGACCGACGAGCTTTCGTTTCGCCCCGTTTTCTTTCTGTTCACTCAATACAGACTTCCCAAAAAAATCAGATTCTTTTTTGTGTTTTACGGCAAAGCCTATACCTGCTTCAACCGGCGTGATATCCCGAGTCAGCTCCTGGCCATAGAGCGGGAGCTTCGCTTCAAATCTGAGTGTATCACGCGCCCCTAGCCCGCATGGCATAAGCCCGTGTTCTTCACCCGCTTCAATGATTTGTTTCCAAATTCGGACGGCGTCATCAGCACGGCAGTAAATTTCGAACCCGTCTTCACCCGTATAGCCGGTGCGCGAAATGAGTGCTTTGCAGCCACTGATATCAGCTTCATCAATAAATGCAAATGGTTTTAAAGCAGACACACCTGAAGCTGTCAGATTTTTTAAGATTGTTTCTGCCTTCGGTCCCTGCACGGCCAAAAGCGCAATCTGATCTGACAAATTGTCAATCTGGACATCTCCTGCTGCGTGTTCTTTGAGCCAAGCAAGATCTTTATCTATATTTGAAGCATTTATGACAAGCAAATAGCGGTTTTCAGCTTTTTGATAGATGAGTAAATCATCAACGGTGCCGCCATCCGGATAGCACATTGCGGTATATTGCGCACGGCCGGTTTTTAACGCGGATACATCATTTGTCATCAGCTTTTGTAAAAAAGACAAGCTGTCATCCCCCGTGATTTCGACTTCCCCCATATGAGATACATCAAACAGCCCGGCTGCTGTTCGGACAGCCTCATGCTCTTTTTTGATTGAAGAAAATTGAACAGGAAGCTCCCAGCCTCCGAAATCAATCGTTTTCCCTCCATATTCCTTATACAATTCAAATAACGGTGTTCTTTTCAGCATCAAATTCCTCCCCTTTTTCAACGGCGCAGCTAAAAAAACATACAAAAAAGGACAGAGAAACACCTCATATTAAATGAAGGTTCTCTGTCCTGGCACCTGAAAGTTTACTTTGCAATAGCAAAGACGTCCCCTTTGGTGGCTTGCGCATTTCACACAAACACTCTCCAGAGTTGCGTCGAGCAAGAGTTCTTTTGCCTGAGAGATTCACTCCGCAGTTTGCTCCTTCGGCGCCTGTATCCCGGTTTTCTCGGTCAGGTCTCTCCCCTTGCTGTCATTCGCTCATATTTTCATGCTGTTATGGACATACTATAGCAATATCTTACATCAAATACATACTCATATCCTACCATCATCACTATATGCTGGGCAACAGCAATTTGGGCGGATTTTTCTTATATTGTTCATTTTAAAAATTGAAGAATATGAAAGGCGGTTTCACAGCAATGAATGCAGAAATCACATATGATACAAAATGGCCCGAAGAATTTGCCGAAAGACTGAAAAACGACGGTCCGTGGTCAAACTGGGAGCTGTACAAGCTTTCATCAGAAATTCAGGAAACATTGGCGATTCCTGAATTTGAAGGCTTGCGGGCCCCATTATATCTCCCTTCCTTCACGCCGCTTCCCCATCAGCTTGAGGTTGCGCAGAAGGTTGTTGAAAAAATGAACGGAAAAGCGATTTTAGCAGATGAAGTGGGGCTCGGCAAAACTGTTGAAGCCGGACTGATTCTAAAAGAATATATGATTCGCGGGTTAGCCAAAAAAATTCTGATCCTTGTGCCAGCTTCTCTTGTTTCGCAGTGGGTGAAAGAGCTTCAGGAAAAATTTTTGATTCCGGCTGTTGAGCAAAAGAAAAGCTATGTGTGGGAGCAGTGCGATATCGTCGTGTCCTCCATCGATACTGCAAAGCGCTCGCCCCACCGGGAAATTGTGCTGTCAATCCCATATGATCTCGTCATTATTGATGAGGCCCACAAGCTGAAAAATAGCAAAACAAAGAACTATGAATTTGTCCGGAATCTTGTAAAAAAGTACTGCCTGCTGCTGACTGCGACGCCAATCCAAAACCGTGTTGAAGAAATTTTCAATTTGGTTTCCTTATTAAAGCCTGGTCATTTAGGCAATCAGAATCACTTTCAAGAAATGTTTTCTAAAAAGAAATCCAGCTTAGAAGCACATGATCATTTAAAAGATCTAGTGAATAAAGTCATGATTCGCAACAGGCGGCATGACACCGGGCTGAATTGGAAGCAGCGCCGCGTCGAAACAGTGCCGATTGAATTTTCTCCATCAGAGCAGGCGCTTTACGATGAGATTTCCCGCCTGAAAGAAAGCATTAACAAACCGGCCAGCATGTTCTCCATTATGACACTCCAAAGAGAATGCTGTTCAAGCAGGGAAGCTGTGTACATGACACTGAAAAAAATGCTCGACCAAAAAGAAAAACAGGCACCAGCCATTGATGAACACACCATTTCTATATTAATGGACCGCATCAATCAAGTGACGCAAAATTCTAAAGCGAATCAAGTCGTCGATCTGATTAAAAAGATAGACGATAAAGTCATTATTTTTACAGAATACCGTGCCACTCAAATTTACCTGCAATGGTTTCTTCAGCAACACGGCATCAGCTCTGTGCCGTTCAGAGGCGGATTTAAACGCGGGAAAAAAGACTGGATGAAGGACCTTTTCCGCGGGAAGGTTCAAGTGCTGATTGCAACTGAAGCGGGCGGCGAAGGGATCAACCTGCAGTTTTGCAATCACATGATTAACTATGATTTGCCATGGAATCCGATGCGGCTTGAACAAAGAATCGGAAGAATCCACAGGCTCGGGCAGGAACGTGACGTCCATATTTATAACATGGCTACCAAACATACAGTGGAAGAGCATATTTTAAAGCTTTTATATGAAAAAATTCATTTATTTGAAAAAGTGGTCGGCGAGCTTGATGACATTTTAACAAAAATTCAAGTCAACAATTTTGAAGAGCACCTGCACGATATTTTGTACCATTCGGCAACCGAAGAAGAAATGAAAATTAAAATGGACAACTTAACCTCATTTTTATCTTATAAAAAACAGCAGCCCGCTGAAAAAAGAGGTTCTTAGCCGCAAGGAGGTTTTACAAGTGAGACAGCAAGAGGTTCACCAATTTCTGCTTCGTTTTTTCCAGGCAAACAGCTGTCCGATCATCGACCAAGGACCCGGTTACATGACGGTTCAGCTTACAGTTGAAATGGACAAACAGATCATGAATCGGCCTTTTTACTGGCACTGGCGCGAGAAGACCGGCGGCGACCCGAATCCGATGAAAATAACGTTCATTACAGATAAGGAATCCACTTCAAAAGACCTAGATGGTGAATTTATTTATTTCGGGGCGCCGCGCCTTTTTCAAATCTTTAAAGCAGTTAAACAAAATGGGAGATTTACCAGAATGTATGAGAAAATTGAATCAGCCGGAGCGAAAATTCCGCTTCAGCCTTGGCTTGGTATAAATGTCATGATTTCATACCAGTCCGACATGAAAAAGGATAAGCTATTGTCACTAGGTCTTCACCTTGTCTCTGGAACCATGATTGAAGATTTTCAAAGTAAGCTCGTACAGCTTTCATTGACATCACAAATATGTGACTATTGTTTCACCATATCGCCTATGATCAAACCTGAAAGCGGTCTTAAGCGGATGGAGAGCTATATTACCCAAGCCGCTATGCAAGAACCGTCAGACTGGGCAGAGCAGGCGGTAAACAGGTGGCAAAACGATATGAAATTGCTTGATCAGTTTTATGAGCATACAGAAGAAAAACCAGAAGAGTACCAACTTGAAAAACAAGCGTTAAAAGCCTTGTATCAACCAAAGATATCAGTTCAGATCGAAAATGGCGGATTATTTTTTCTGCAAAATAATATTTCGAGCTAACTTTTTTCAGATTCGACATCGTTCTC
The DNA here is from genome assembly GCF_020861455.1 of Bacillus sp. AF23. NCBI lineage: Bacteria > Bacillati > Bacillota > Bacilli > Caryophanales > Bacillaceae > Bacillus > Bacillus sp. AF23. Next base: position 143,627 of record NZ_JAJHVY010000010.1, on the reverse strand, counting down.
GTTTTTTTTGGAAAAATGCTATTATAATAAAGGTATATTGGAAAAAAATTCTGGCTATTCAATTGGCAAATGACTTCCAGAGACCACAGAAGGCGTACAATGGTCATGGCCGGACTGGCTGAAATACATAAACAAGTATTTTAGGAGGAGAAACTGCATGAAAAATGCAAAACAAGAGCACTTCGAATTAGATCAAGAATGGGTTGAATTAATGATGGAAGCCAGAGAAGCAAATATCAGCCCTGAGGAAATACGCAAATATTTACTTTTAAACAAAAAGTCTGCTCATCCTGGTCCGGCAGCCAGAAGTCATACCATAAATCCTTTCTGAATGTGCTATAATATCACAAGGAAGGTGATGACATTGATTGGCCAGCGTATTAAACAATACCGTAAAGAAAAAGGCTACTCACTATCAGAACTAGCAGAAAAAGCTGGGGTAGCGAAGTCTTATTTAAGCTCAATAGAACGAAATCTACAAACGAACCCCTCCATTCAATTTCTCGAAAAAGTCTCCGCTGTTCTGGACGTCTCGGTTCATACTTTGCTTGATGAAAAACATGAAACCGAATACGATGGTCAATTAGATAGTGAATGGGAGAAATTGGTTCGCGATGCGATGACATCTGGGGTATCGAAAAAACAATTTCGTGAATTTTTAGATTATCAAAAATGGAGAAAGTCCCAAAAAGAGGAGTAGTGCCTGAGCAGAGGCACTTACTCCTCTTTTGTCAATGAACATAAGAATGGCTCAGTACGCATGTACTGAGCCACCTCTTTTTCTATTAATGTTTATCCTCGCTATGCGCTTTTTCATTTTCTTTAATGTAACCGTCTTTATCAGTATGTTCCTTTTTGATTGTCAAGCCATTCCACTGTGTTGCTTCAAATGAGAATTGAAGCTGTAATGAGTTGCCTTGATATTTATTTTGAACCATTTGTCCCTTTTCATCTTTTGTTTTATCGTCTTTAAATTGAATTTCCATTTTAACCTGGTCAAAATCAGTCGGTGTTTTAGGAACACCGTCATATTCAGGAGCGGTTTTACCGTCAATTGTCGCTATATTGACTTTTCCGCTTGCGTTTAAGAATTTAGGATCAATTTGTTTTTTAATTTTTTCAGTCGCCGCAGCATCATTCTTAGAGGACATTAAATATAAGTCTTTAAGGTTGGCATCATCTAAAATGATGTTTTTCGGATAGCCATTGCCTCCCTCTTTGCCGACTGTCAATAATGTAACCTCAAACTGGCTGAGAAAATCTTCTGGGGATGTATTACTTCCGCCGTTTGCTTTAAATTCTCCATAATTCAGCGCCATTAATACCTCTTTGATCGCAAGTGAGCCGTTATTTTCGAATTGGAAATCTTTCGTCAATTTATCTCCCGGCTTTAGATTTGATAAGTTGACACTGGCTGAATTTTCTTTCGCTGCTAAATCAAGCGTACCTGATGCAAAAGTAGCATCCGTTGATTTAATGTCGTTAAATGCTGCCCATGTTCCTCCTCCTACTAAAGCTAACCCTAGTGCTGCTGATGCAACTCCTAAACTCAATTTCTTTTTCATACCCATGGTAAACTCCCCTTTTATTGAATGATTATATTATCGAAACCTGTTGCCAGGTTTACAACTGATGTTAAGTGGACATCGTATTGTCCTTTGTCTCTGTTTCCAAGGCTTTCGTCTTTCTTTCAATCTCTCTGATCGCACTGCTGATTGTCACAAAAGAGTAGATCAGCAGCATAACGCCAGGAACAATCAGTAAAATAGCAGTGCCGATCGGCTGACTGGCAAAATGAAGCATGTAGCCGGCATAAGGAAGCTGAAAACCTGTATATTGCGCGCGGACATTTTCATCCGACACAGGCGCAGAATCAGCTGCGGCGTTATTATCCCCTTTTGTTTGGAATAACAAATGATCGCCTTGCTTTTTCATATCAATAATTCTATGGGTCACCGCTGTGTCTGCATCCTGCATAAATGTGATCACGTCGCCCTTTTGGAGCTCTTTCACATCTGTGATTTCTTTAACGAGAATTAATGAGCCCGTTTTAAATTCAGGGTCCATTGAGCCAGACAGTACTGATTTCAGCGTGTATCCGAACACTGCCGGCTCTCCCCCGGATGAACGTGTTGATATGACAACTAGCGTTAACACAATAATCAGAGTAAAGATGATTACGTAAAGAATATTACTGATCAGCTTTAATGCTTTTTTCATCCTCTTCCCCGCTTTCCTTCTGAACTGGTTGATTTTCTTTGTCTTCATTTACGGCTTTGTCGGCTGTTTTTTCTTTATCTGTCTTGTCTTTTCTGTCACTGTCTGCTTGATTGTGCTGATTTTTCACAGCCGGCTGACTTTCCTTTTTCGGTGCTGTCGGTTTTTCGTCACACTTCACAATTGTCATTGGTTCCGACCACTCAGACTTGCTGCCGTCCGCCGGATAGCCGGCCGGTTTATATACTTTAAACGCATAAATGCCGGGTTTCACTTTTTTATTTGTTTCAATTTTGTAAAGTGATTCGCCTATCTGGGTGGAAACGTATCCTTTATCTATTACGCTCCCGTCTTTTAGCGGTTTGCGGGTGTTTGCCAGTTTATGAAGCTCCCACTTCCATTTCGATTTCTTAAGTTTCTGGCCTCTGTTTTCCAGCTCGGCAAATAGACGAACAGGGGAACAGACAGTACCTTTTGTATCTGTTTGATTCACCACGTGTAAATCACTTTGGTCCCACCGTTTATCATAATGACAGTTTTTATCTGTATGCTGAAAGTTCTCACACGTTTGAAGCGAAACATCAAAGTTTTCAATATCATAAAAAGCAGCGCTTGTATCTCCGGTAAATTGTAAGCATATAGCGGCTGTCAGACTGAATATGGCTGAAAGCTGAAAAACAAGCAGCACTCTTAATTTTGTCTTAGCCTTATGCTGATTGCGGAACAATCGAAACATACCTTACCCCCTGTAAAACACTGTAACTTGATGTGACAGTCGTTCTCTTTTAAGAACCGCACAAACTGAGTATAATCAACGATTGAAGGATTTAAAAACACCAAAATCCGCCATTTTGTTCGTTTAAAAGAATGTTTTCATCATATTGCATAGCCTTACTCAATATTGCTCACCTTTTTAAGTTTTTAGAATTTTTCGGGATTGTTATGTGAGAAATTAAACGCATATCCGGTTAACATTTGGCAATAATAAACAACAAAGAAAGGGTGACGGCTTATGATCAAACAATGTGTGATTTGTCTGTCTCTTCTCGGTTTCGGCACCAGTGCCGCTCAAGCAGAAGAAGGGCCGCTTGTAACCGCCCGACACATGTCAAAATGGGAAGAGCTTGCTGTAAAAGAAGCAAAAAAAAGGTACCCGCTCGCACAGGTACTGGTTAAACAAAAAGTTTGGGACCGCAAAAGAAAAGACGAAGCTGTGAAACAATATCATTTAACCCTGAGAGAAGGCTCAAAGGAATTCGGCGTGTTTGTCACAATTTCTTTCGATCCTCATAGTCAAAAGGTGAATAAAATTGCAATTTTAGAAGAATATCAATAAGGTCCTCCATGTGAAGGACCTTGCTCGTTATATTGGCACAATTTATTTTTTTCTTTTCAGCCATAGCCTAAAACCATAAGGTAAAATACCGAACCAATGCTGAGAAGCAGGCGTTTTTGTTTCTTTTCGAACCTCTTTTCGTTCTTTTCGCTCATCTTTTGGAGTGTCTATATATTTCACAAATTGCTGAGTCATATATTTGACATAATCATTCGTTTTCACGTGATCACCTCATCATTCAGTTATTATGAAGTGTTGGCTCACACGACTTTTTTTATACACATACCGCTGGTTTATTCTGTCCAGCTCAGCAGTTTTTTCTGATTTTGATCGAACAGCAGCTGAGCGTTTTTTTCTGTTCCCGACTCTGTGATGGCTTTAAGGGTGATTTCTTGCTGTTCTTTTATGGTTGTTTTGCGAATGTCATAAGATACATGTCCATATTGAAACTGCTGTGAACCCTTTCGGCCTGGTCTGTGCTCAAGTATATGCCTGATGGATAGAAGCGCGCCATTTTGCAGCAGATTTTCTCCTGTGTAATACTCTTTTGTTTCCTTCTCAAACATATGGCGTGAAACAAATTGAGGGGCGGTGAAATTCACAATCAGCATCACAAGGGCAAATGTAAAAAGAACGGCCGGATAGATAAACCCTTTTGAGTAGTACATTCACCCACCTCCTAACGACGTATATACCGGAAAAGCTGTTTGATACTCTTTATCATTCTCATTCTTGACTTTCAGCCAAAGCATCCCGTTTTTAACCTCGGCTTTCATTGTTTTAATATGGTCAAGAATCGGAACATGCCCTTTTCCGTCTACTCTTTTCCTGATCATTGAATGGTAGATTTCAAAACGGACCTCTTGCCCTGACAGATTTCTGCAGATTAAGACGCTCCCATGCTCATCTGTCTGCACTGTCTGCGATTGCTTGCACTCATTCATGATCTGCTCTACCGAAATGATCCATTCCCGCTGCATGAAGCCCTCATTCTCCTGTTGACGTGACAAAAATAGATGAAAGTACATCGCTAACGATCCTGATATGAGCAAATAAGCAGAGAGCGAAAATAATACATTAAGAAGCGTATAGCCAGTCTGTCCGCAAAATGCTGAGGCAAAATGGCTTGTCTTTATAGGTGTCTGATGAGATGCATACGTTTTGATACTCTCCCTCCTCCTCCCATGTCATCGAGTATTTGCTATTGTTCATCGAAACAGCCTGTGACGAATTTCCTGCTCCTGTCAGCATATATTTGCCTATGCTTTCATTAACAAGCTGATAACCAATTTCTCTCGACTCCGCTATATGTTCATCAGCTATCAGCTTGTTCCACAACGGCACGATCGTCAGAAGCATAAACAGCCATATGCTGAGGGCAGCCATTGTTTCAATTGTAGAAAAGCCTTTATTTTCTCTCCACATTCACTCTTCCGCTCCCTAAATAAACTGTTATGTCATAGGCGGCACGCCCTTTTATACGGATTTTCCCGCCTATATTCGGGTGCCCTTTCTCGTTAAATTCCAAGCGGTCTTTTAATGTCAGTGACTCTGCAAAAAGACCATGATGATATGTACGGTCTATAACAGTGTCACCTATGATTAATTGATATTTTTTCTCTTGAAAAAGAATCTTTGTTCTTTGATGATTGGAAATTGCGGTCTGCTGTGCAAGTAAAATATCGTTTTTCAGCTGGGATACTGTCTGCCGTAATGCTGTATTTTCATAAACAGGAGGAAGCGTGGTAAACACCGCAATCAGCATAATAGAGGCAAGGCTTAAAACAAGCAGGCTTTCTAAAAGGGTGAATCCAGCTTCCCCTTTTAATTTAATGTTCAACCTTAACCTCCCCGCCGGTAATGATAATTTGCTTTCCATTTGGACAGACCGCATCTTTTTTCACATAACCTTCTGCCTGTAAATCGCCGAGGCTTGGTGTCTTCCCGTCATGATCGAGTTCATATGCTGTTACCTGCGCCTTTATCATGTTTTGCAGGCCTTCACAGCCCTTTTTCTGAATGGTTTGATTATGTTTTGTTACATTCGGTATGGTGATCAATAGCAAAATAGAAATAATAAAGAGCACGATCAGCATTTCCACAAGTGTAAACCCTTTCTCGTTCATCAGCCTCTTCCTTTCACATTTGATTCATCATCTGATACATAGGCAGGAGCATCGATAGATAAACAATTAAAATCATCCCTGCGACAAATCCGTAAATAATGGGCTGAAGAATGCCTGTCCATTTTTGTGACTTGTCCTCAAGCCTCTGCAATATAAACTGGCTGTATGTGAAGAGTTCCCGATCCAAGCGGCCGCTTAGCTGGCCATGAGATATCACTTTTGAAAAATCATTTTCGTAAAAAGGCCGTTTGCATAAAGCAGCTTCAATGGTTTCACCGGCTTTTAACCGTTCAATCATTTGTTCAGCTTCATGGCGGTAAAAAGGGAGAAACGTTTGATGCCTAAATGCTTTCAAACTGTCATAAATAGAAAGACCTGATGCTAGCAGACTGCTCAGCTGTAAAGAAAAAAAGTAGCTGTTAAACAGCCTGACCAGCTTTCCAAACAAAGGAATGCTTACGCAAATGAACATTTGATGGTCAGGGGATTTTTTCTTGAACACAAACCAATAATAAAGACCTATTCCTGCAGCCAAAATGGCCATTAATATGAACACAGCATCAAGGTGCTGAAAAAACGCAAAAATGATGTCTGTTGTGCGTGAGGTTTCTACATTCATCGATTGATAAATACCGGAAAACTGAGGGATGATGATGTTTTGCAGCATATAAAGCATGACAACAACAGTAAAGATGAGGAAAAGAGGATATCGCAACACCCTTTTTACCTGTTCTGCCTGGCCTGCTTTTCGTTCCAGCAGCTCCCCGCTCTGAATCATGGAAGCCGGCAATTCCCCATGTGTTTCAGCAAAATAACAAATACCGACGGCTTCCTTATGAAATGACAAGCTCTTTAATACATGGTAAAACGATTCCCCTTCTCTCAACCGGCTTATGGCGTTAGCCAAGTCCGCCAGCTGCCTTTTATTCATTTGCAGCTGCATCAGGCGCAATCCGTCTAAAAGACTGTATCCGCCCGCTGTCATTTCACCCAGCCTTTTCAGTAAATAGGCTTGATCCTTTAACGGCCAAACTTTTCTAATCTGTTTCATGATAAACCCACCGGTCATAGTTGTTTGTCGTTAAATAGCCGAGCGCAATCCCTTTTCTTATAATTTGACGCAGCGTTTGATATTGGTAATTTGCATTGTCCCCTTTCGCTTCCTGGATACAATGCTGAAGGTTTTTCCCGTAAAGCAGCTCGTATACGCTTGCTCTCCTGACATTTCGTGACAGGCGGCAATACACTGATGAACATCCGTCTTCACAAAACGGGCAAGCCAAATCAACTAAACGCTGAGCCGCTATCGCAATAACCGTTTGCTCGATTTCATTCATATTAATGCCAAATTCAAGCAGCCTGTAAATCGCGCCCTTCGCATCTCTCGTATGAAGGCTCGTCAGCACTAAATGACCAGTCATCGCTGCCCGCACCGCGATCTGGGCTGTTTCAGCGTCTCTTATCTCACCTAAAACGATCATATCGGGGTCATGGCGCAAAATAGCCTTCAGCCCTGTGGAATATGTGACACCGGCTTTTTCATTCACCTGCACTTGAAGAACATCTTCATCCCTCGTTTCCACTGGATCTTCAAGTGTGACAATGTTTCGATTAAAATGTTTTTTTGCATATTGGATCAGAGAATATAATGTTGTTGTTTTCCCAGAGCCTGTTGGTCCGGTAAAAATCAGCATGCCGTGGGAGTGTTTTAAAAATGAAAGCAAGGTGGCTCCTGTCTTTGGGAATAAAGACAGTTTGTCAATCGAAGGGATATTATACTGAGGCATCACTCTGATGACGAGGCTTTCTTCGTTAATTGTCGGGAGCGTTGACATCCTTAAGTGAACGTCACCCTCTTTTAATTTTAGAGTAAGAGATCCATTTTGCGGCTTTCTTCTTTCCCCTATGTCCATAGCTGAGAGAAACTTAAAATGAGAAATGAGCCTTACACACTCTTCTTTTTTCATGTTTCGCTTTTTCAGCAATGCATGGTCAACCCGAAAATGAATGATTGCGTCCCGTTCCCTCGGCACAATGTGAATGTCAGAGGCCTTCGTCCTATATGCCTCTTCAATTAAAGTTTTGCTTGTTTTTTCTATCGAATCCACTTTGATTCCCTCTCCTTTCAAAGCGTATTGTAGAAAAAGAAGACATGGTAATCAAACAAAGAAAATGTGATTTTCTGATGTATTTACAACTTTAAAAAACATTTCGCCCCTATCAAAAATAGAAATTCAGCTATATGTATCACATCATTTTCAATTTTAATAAGGATTTGAAAAGAGATTGATGGACAAATGTACGCAGTCCGGCTCTGGATCCAAAGAGGGATTTATAAATCGGAGTATGACGCTTTCTAAAATTGGCGAATCAGTTTATTGTATACAAAATAAAAAGGAAGAGGCAATTACCTCTTCCGAACTGTTTGTTATGCTGATTTAGAAATTTCACTTAATGCTTTACCGGCTTTCTGGTCTGTGTCTTTCTTAACGGAAAGGTCGCCTAACGCAACAATACCCGTTAAACGTTCATTTTCAAGAATCGGTAAACGGCGGATTTGATGCTCTGCCATGAGCTGACTCGCTTCATCAGCAGACATATCAGGATGACCGGAAACGATTTCTGTGCTCATGATATCACTTGCTTTCGCCTCCATTTGATCTTCAGCTAAGCTTCTGGTGACAATGTCCCGATCAGAAACGATGCCTTGAAGTCTGCCGCTTTCACAAATTGGAATCGAACCGACATTGGAGTCTTTCATCTTTTTGGCTAGTTCAGTGACTGATGCGGTTGGCTCGCAGCATTCTACATTCGCAGTCATGATATCTCTTACTATCATTTCAATTCCTCCTTTACCGTGTTCTATTTTTTCTTTATCCGCTGCACAAAAAATGAAACATTCTACAGGGTCCGCCGTTTTCGAGATTTCTTTTTATCCTTCCGTTCCTGCAGCATATCTCCCGTCCAGCCTTTCTTCTTCAAATATAGGTAGATTAAGACTGTAGAAGTGATAATCAATAAGAGAGAAAAGACATAACCGTATTTCCAATTCAGCTCAGGCATCACAGAAAAGTTCATCCCCCAGAGGGCCCCCAGCGCTGTAATCGGCGTAAAAAGCGTCGTAAAAATGGTCAGCGCTTTTACAATTTCATTTCCCCTGTGCGAGGTAATGACTTCCTCTGAATGAAGCAGATTGTTAAGCTCCCCTTCAAATTCGCTGATGTATGTAAACCCCCTGTCAATTTTCAGGTGTGTCCGCTGATAATCCTTTTTTCCTTCATTTTGAGGCAAAAAGGTTTCTTTCAACGCCATTTCAATTTTTTTAGCGCTTAGGATTAAGTTTTTCCAAATCATCAGTTCATGGCGCAGGAGATGGACGCGATTTAAAATGCTTTTGCTATTGTCGTCTTTGATTTGCCATCTGAGCTTTCTCAGCTTTACTTCAAATTCATCTATACCGATTAAATACGCATTCATTAGTTCGCCGAGAAGAATCAAAAACCCCTCTATTGCATTGTTCGCTCTTTCCATTTGCTGGACAACTTGTTTTCCCTTAATCCCCTCCAAAATCGAAAAATCAAAGTTAATTGTGAAAAAATATTGCCTAGTAATATAGAAGTGAAAAACGGTATGGTCTTTTTCCTCGCCAAGCCCCTGATCATATACGATCGAGCCGAATACCGCTTCATTCTCAGCTTCTGTTGTATCCACGCGCAAAAAGTTAATATGATGATTATTTTCAAACCACTTTTCACATTGCGGCCAATGAGAAAAATGGATCAGATCTCTTGCCTTATCTCTTTCCTGAGGCCCCATTTGGTACCAAAACCAATCTTCACCTGTATGTACCTTCATGTTACGATCCTCCAGACTTTTATTCTTTTGTTCTTTAATTGCCCAAGGAGAAGCATTCCTAAACCATTTAGGCACTTCATCACATGTTTTGTGAGCTTTTGCCGGTGGTATGGAATGTAGAAAGACATCGGAAAGGGAGGTGCATGCCTTCCTTGGAGAAGGCAGTTTATTTTGGAATTTATCAATTTATTAGCAGTCGCGTTTTTAATTTTGTTAACGGGATTTTTTGTCGCCGTAGAATTTTCAATCGTAAAAGTAAGGCGATCCAGAATTGATCAGCTTGTCGCAAAAGGCAAAAAAGGCGCTAAAGCGGCAAAACATGTGGTCACACATCTTGACGAATATTTATCAGCCTGCCAGCTGGGCATCACGGTCGCAGCTTTAGGACTCGGCTGGCTGGGTGAACCGACAGTACAGACTCTGCTTCGTCCGCTCTTTCATAAGGCAGGTTTAAACGAGTCGCTTACCCATCTTCTTTCCCTTATTATCGCCTTTTTAGTGGTAACGTATTTAAATGTCGTCATCGGGGAGCTGGCACCGAAAAGCTTCGCGATTCAAAAAGCAGAAAGCATTACGCTGATGCTCGCGAAACCATTAATCTGGTTTTATAAAATCATGTTTCCGTTCATTTGGCTCCTTAACCAGTCTGCCAGAATGATCACAGGACTTTTTGGGCTGAAGCCGGCATCAGAGCATGAACTGGCTTATACGGAGGAAGAGCTTAGAGTACTGCTGACCGAAAGCTATAAAAGCGGAGAAATCAGAAAAAGCGAATTAAAATATATGAATAATATCTTTACATTTGATAAACGAATGGCAAAGGAAATCATGGTCCCGCGAAACGAAATGGTCAGTTTGTCTATTGAGGATGACTCGATTCCAAGCATGCGGGAAACGGTTAAGCAGACCAAATATACCCGTTACCCGGTTGTAAAAGAAGATAAAGATAACGTCATCGGCGTAATCAATATGAAAGAAGTGCTGTTTTCATTGCTGACGAAAGATTTTTCTTTTCAGAAGCACAAAATTGAACCCTTCATACAGCCCGTCATTCATGTCATTGAGACCATTCCGATTTACAAATTACTCATCAAAATGCAAAAGGAACGCACTCATATGGCGATTCTCATTGATGAGTATGGCGGAACTTCAGGATTGATCACCGTCGAGGATATTATTGAAGAAATTGTAGGAGAAATACGCGATGAATTCGATGCAGATGAAGTGCCTCATGTTCGAGAGCTGGGAAAAGATCATTATTTATTAAATGCGAAGTTATTAATCAGTGACGTGAATAACCTGCTTGGAACTGATTTATCAGATGCTGAAGTAGATACGCTCGGAGGCTGGTTTCTCACACAAAACATAGACGCCGAGCCTGAAAGTGTCATTGAATATGACGGCTACTCATTCAAGGTAAAAGACATCGACAGTCACCATATTTTGTTTATCGAAGTAAAAAAAGCTGAATAGCCTAGCACAGGCTGTTCAGCTGTTGCTTCTCTTCATTGTTGAACGTGCTTCAAAAAAATACATCCCTTAAGGGACATCTTAAGATTCTTCTATCTTAAATCCTTTGTTGGCTAAAGCTTTAGCAAGACTTTGCTCTGTTTTCACATTCGAAAAATCTAATCCGAGCTTCACAACAGTCTGGGCGATTTCAGGCCTGATTCCTGAAATAATCGTCTCAATGCCCAGCAGTTTGGTGCTGTCAATCACTTTAAAGATTTGATAGGCAACCATCGTATCGACGATAGGAACACCGGATATATCTAAAAATAAATATGAAAGCTTTAACGCCGAGCATTGGGCCAAAACGGATTCCAAAATGGTTCTCGCTCTGTACGTGTCAATTTCACCAACAAGGGGAAGAATCCCAATCTCTTTAGAAATCGGCATAATCGGTGCGCTCAATTCATTGATCATTTCTTTTTGCGCATTTAATTGGATCACCGTGACCTGATGATATTCTTCTGTAAATACCTCGATTATCTCATCAATCGTTTGATTCAAAATCTTGCTCCACTCAAATATCTCCTGGATGCCGATTTCTTGGGAAGAAGCGGCTTCGCTGTAGTCTTGAATCCATTGCCACATGATGTGCCTGAAAGCGTTAAACTGACTGACACTTTCCGTCACGGTCACTTCATGAACAGCACGGTCTCTGGCACATTGAAGTGACCATTGGTTAAGCTGATCCTTCACCTCTTCTTTTCTAATGGATTTTGCTACAATAGCTACCAATGATTCATGCTGCTCTTTTAATTTTCGTTCTAATTTTTGCTGATCTTTTGCAGAATACAGCAAACTTCCTTTTAACGTGCATGTTTCCAGCCATTGGAGTGTAATGTCTTCTTTGTGCTCTGTTAAATACTGATCTAGAGCTTTCATTTCAATCGGTTACCTCCTGTGATGTTTATCTTTCAAAAAGTGTATGATCGATATGTATAACTTGTCTCACGTTACACATACTATTTTTATATTCAATGGGCTATAGCCAAGCGGTAAGGCAATGGACTTTGACTCCGTGATCGTTGGTTCGAATCCAGCTAGCCCAGTTTCTGAACCGTGAAAAACCGAAGATAAGCTGATTCAAGCAAATCAGCGGATCTTCGGTTTTTCATCATGCAGATTGATGAATCGTTTTCTTCTTCGATAACTTTAACAGTTCTCCCGGATTGTATCCGATAACAAGTTTCCTGTTGTCCACGAGAATCGGACGGCGCAAAAGCTTCGGTTTCTCAATTAAAAGTTCCAGCACTTCGTTTACAGTCATATCTTCAATGTTTAAATTTAAATTTTTGAAGGTTTGGCTTCTTGTTGCTAAAATTTCGTCAATTCCTTCTGTCGTTAAAGATAAAATATACTTTAATTCATCCATCGTTGGAGTTTCTCTGAATAAGTGCCGTTCGTTAAATTCAATCTGGTGCGCTTTGAGCCAATGTTTTGTTTTTCGGCATGACGTGCAGCTTGGGTATGAGTAAAAAGTTAATTGTTCCATTATGTTTTTTCCTCCTCCAGTTAACCATCTCTTTGTAGAATAACTACCCGTAACAATTTTTCTTTAAACCATTTATTGAACTTTTTTTCGGGTTATTTCTAAAAAACCGCACATATAATAGAAAACGCAATCAAAGGGTTAAATACCATTTTTCATATTAATAATGAAAATGTTTACATTTTTGTTCGTGATCTATTATAATAACAATCAGAGGGACTCTCGGGAGGGGATAAAAAATGAATCGCATGTTCCGGGTGTTAGGATTTTGGACGGGAATATTTGCAGTCATGTTTTATTTAGGTGATATGAAAGATGCTTCCCTTTTATTTTTTGGACAGACGATCTTATTTGTGTTTCTATCGTATTTGAATTTAACAGAACGGATGTACATTTATATCTTTGGCGCTTATTTAACCATCTTCTTTGCCGGCTTCACATACTATTCCATTTTTATTATGGCACCAGGCGGAGGAGGACATTAAAGGCAAAAAGAGACAAACCTCATCGGTTTGTCTCTTTTTCTATAATGAAAAACCATTTAAAAACGGATTTTGATCCTGCTCAGTCTGCACGTCAGTTTCAGGGCCATGTCCGCTTAACACCAATGTGTGCTCCGGCAGCGTAAGCAATTTTTCATGGATAGACGTCAGCAGCGTTTCTTGGTCGCCTCCATGTAAATCTGTACGGCCTATCCCGCCTTGAAACAGGACATCACCGGAAATCACCAGGTCGGCATCCTTTACGTAATATGAAACGCTTCCCGGGGAATGTCCCGGTGTAAATAGCGTCTCCAGATGGAAAGGCCCAATATTCAGCTCACCGTCCCCTTCAATCAAATGATCTGCCGGCTTAGCTGTCACTTCTATCCCTCTCAGCATCCCTGAGCCGTTTAATGAGGCATCTGTAAGCCAATTCTTTTCATTTTGATGCAGATAGACAGGAATATCCCATCTGTCTCTCACGTCATCCAGCGCCCCAATATGGTCAAAATGGGCGTGTGTCAGTAAAATGGCTAAAGGCGTTAATCCTTTTTCTTTTATGTATTGGTTGATTTTATCTCCTTCGCCGCCCGGATCAAAAATCAGGCATTGATCATCACTGATTAAAAAATATGCATTCGCTTGAATCGGTCCTACAGGCATTCTTCTCCATTTCACTTTTCTCACCTCTTTCCTTTTTATGCTCCTATTATGAGGGTTTTTGAAAAAAGATTCAAACAATCGCTATGAAAACGCTATCGACAAACACACTGAAAACGGGTAGAATAAAAATGGAAAGAATTGCAGGTTTTTCAATGTAAAGGGGGCTGCGTAATGTTACTTGTCGTGATTTTCGGCCTTGTCGCTCTTTTCGCTTTGTGGGGAGTCTTGCGTTCTGTGAAAAACAAAAATATACTTGGATTTTTATTAGCCGGGGCCACCTTGTGTGTGTTTGGCTGGTTTACAGTGATGACGGTGATAAACAGCGGTTATCCTACTGCACATTAAAACCTGTATCCAATGGGATACAGGTTTATTTTTTATTGCTGTAAATGTTTATTCACGCTTTCTATTTTACTTTCAAGCGTCGTTTTTTTGTCCCGTCTGTCATCGATGCGAATGTTGGTCGCCACTCTGTGAAGCCCTTTTTGGAACGGCGCTTCGTGAATCGCCTGAATCACAGTAAAAAGGTCGCTGAGCTCGCCTTCAATCAGTGTGTTCATTGGTGTCAGCTGATATTTGATTTTCCCTTCTGCCTTGTAGCCCTCTAAAATTTTCTGCACATCCGCCACGTAGGCGCTCACACTAGGTGTTTCTGTTCCGATTGGGATAATGGTTACATCTGCGATAGCCATTACTTATTCCATCTCCTTTTTATCAATGATGATTGGCTTCATTTCATGAGATATTAATGAAATTATGCGCTCAAAATGAAAACCGTACAACGCATATTTTCCATTCGGGGATAGTTGGATCGGCTCCATTTCAGGCAAGGTAAGAAGATCCTGCGCCTTTCCCGATTTCATATCGATCGCTGACAGCTTATATGCGTCCCCGCTTTCTTTAAACGTGTAAAACAGACCGCCAGCCTCATCATAATCATATTCCATCGGAGCCAGACTTGTATATTTGGTTTGGAGCGGCCAATCTGCTGTAACTGCTTCACCATTCAATTGCGGTGATGTAAATTCATACAAGCCGTTCTCTCCGGAATCTGCTTTGACGGTAAAGCTCATATTATGAAAAGAATCAAAGTAAAGGACATCCTCCTCCAGCTTTTTCTCCTTTTCAGAAGCAATATCATACGTATACAAAGGGCCTTCTTTATCGTTTCTTCCCTCTTTTAGATAGTCAAATGTGTCTTTTGAGGTCCAATGGACAAACGGTACCTGTATTCGACTTAAAGCAGACTTGTCTTTTTTGGCATCCACGTGGTATGTATTGAAGTCCCAGTTTTCAGTGAATACCGTGACCATCATTTGATACGGATCATACTGATTCCATGCGGCCTCCAGCTCGTACGTTTCGTATTCTTTCTGGTACAGCGTCTCCCCTTTTTGATTCAGCAAAACTACTGCTGTCTGTTGGCTATGCGTGATCTGCAGCAGAATCATCTGTTTCTTGGGATTGATTTGAACATCAACGATTTGACCATCCGTCTGATAGAACTTTTTCGTTTTGCCATTAAAGATTTGATATGCAAGAAGCTCTGTTTTTGTCGGATCTGAGACTGTATAGAGAATTGTGTTGTTATTGAGCCAGCCTTCCGCTCCGTCCGCTTTTCCTGCTGGCAGCGGAACAATCTCTTTTTCCTCACTTTTTGCCGTCGCTGCCTGTTTTTGCTGCTGATGAGATGGTTCGCATGCCGATAAACAAACTAGCAATGCTGACAGCAGAATCAAACAAACTGATCTCATCAGCCTCCCCCTCCGATCATAATTATTGTCCCATATTTGATACGGCACGAAAAAGAAAAAGTTTCAGTTATTCAGGAAAAAATAACGACCTCCATAAGATCCCGCTTGTCGCCTTGTAAATATGTGAAAACTGCTCAAACGGCAAGGGATTTTGGCCTTTTCCAAGTTCCACCGTATAACCTTCCTTAAAATAGTGATGAATAAACCAGTCGCGGAATCCCGCATAGCTGTCAATATCCTTGACTCCTTTATAAATGTTTCCGCTTATCGTCTCAAAATCCTTTATTACCGCAGCCGATTCTTCGGGCTCAAGGCCTTTATATCCCCAATAGATTTCTTCTCCTTGAGTGTGAAGGGCCACCAGCCTGTCAGGCGGATCCGCTGTTATCAGCTGCTGCATCGCAATGGATTCCGGCTCCGTGAGCGGAGAAGTTCCGGGAAAGTCTCGGTAGCTGGGCGTTTTTGGTTTGCGGTATTTTTCAATTTCCCATAAAGACGGGAATTGTTTATTTAAATCAACTCCGTTAATATTTGCTTTCCATTCATTAAAATTCGGCCGATGGCAGTTTAGTCTTTCAAGTTCATCTCTCCTGTCTCCCATGCCCGCTGATCCGTGTAAGACAAGATCAACGCCATCCGGATTCACAAGAGGAACAAGAGACAGAGAGGTTCGGCTGAACAGCTCCAAAGGAGTAAAACCAAAGAAATTCGTATTATGACATAAAGAAAGGCAATATTCCTTCAGCCACTTCAGCAATACAGACGTGGTAATCCACTCATTTGCATGAAATGATGCATTCATGTGAACTTTTTTGGAGGTATGCTCTCCCCCAACTGCCAGCTCCCAGATCGGCCTGCCCAAAACAGAACGTCCGATTTCCCGGCATGAAACAAACGGAAACACATTGATTATTTTTTTAATTTCCTCTTCGACAGCTAGAAAGTCATAGATTTTTTCTTGCTCCAGCCAGTCATCAGCAGGCTGAAGCTGCAGCGGGTGTAAAAAGCGCTTTACTTCCTGAATGGATTGAAGCTCCTTATCAGTGCTTTCTTCAATCTTATAACCCGGACAGTACAATTGATGTTTCTGCGCTGTTTGATTGGCACTTCTAAGCAATGTCTCATCTACCTTCAGTTCTCTTGCCAATAAAGCCAAATTGTATTTGATCTCAGGTTTTATCGTAATAAACGCCATCATCATCCCCCTTTTTGTTACTATATGACGGCGTTTTTTAAAAAAGAAAGCCTCCCGCATTTTTTGATACGGGAGACTTTGTGATCATGAGGCCTGATCAAGAATTTGTTTTTCTTTTCTTTTTGACGAATTGTCCAGTCTTTCCTGATCATAAAATCGTAACAAATCTCCGTAAATGATTTCATCGGAAAGTGAAAGTTCCTGCTTCGCTTTATCAGCAAATGTTTCACATTGTTTTGCCTCTTTCAAAGGCTTTCCGCTCGCTTTGTCATAACATAGACCGTCAGTGTACACGATCTGGTCTGTGATAAAGCTTCCGTCCCGCAGCACTGTAAAGTCCAGTTTATCGTCAGAAAGCAGATCGTTGCCGAATTGAATGAAGTTCTTTGTATCAATACCTAAAAGATTCATCAGCGTCGGTCGGATATCGATTTGTCCGCCTACCTTATCAATCGTTTTCGGCTTCTTGTCTGTAATTCCAGGAATATGAACGACAAACGGCACTTTTTGGAGCTGCACTTCTTCAAATGGTGTAATTTCTTTCTCTAAAAACTGCCCCATCGCTTCATTATGGTTTTCCGATATTCCGTAATGGTCACCGTATAAAACAATAATGGAGTTATCATATAACCCGTCTTCCTTCAGCTTTTCGATAAATCGTTTCAGCGCCTCATCCTGATAGCGAACAGTTGGGAAATACTTGTTTAACGTTTGGCTGCTTGAATCATATTCCTCAATCAATTTGTCCTCTTCATCAAGGTCAAACGGAAAGTGGTTCGTGAGTGTGATCAGCCTGGAGTAAAACGGCTGAGGCAGGTTTTTCATCAGCTCTGAAGACTGTTCAAAAAATTCTTTATCCTTCAGCCCCCAGCCGACTGAATTATCGTCATTTACATCATACGATTCAATATCAAAAAATGAATCATACCCAAATGAATCGTACATTAAATCGCGATTCCAAAAGCTTTTATTATTGGCATGGAGCACCGCTGAATAATATCCGTTATTTTTGAGAATCTCTGGCGCGGCCATGTATTGATTGCCCGCATTTGTAAAGAACACAGCGCCTCGTCCAAGCGGATAAAGTGAATTGTCAACGATAAATTCAGAATCAGAGGTTTTCCCCTGCCCGGTTTGGTGGTAAACATTACTAAAGTTATAGCTTTCTTTTATAAAGTCATTCAAAAACGGGGTGATTTCTTTTCCGTTCACCTTTTCATTAATCACAAAGCTTTGTGTCGACTCCAGAGATACGAGTATGACGTTTCTGCCTTTTGCGGCGCCAAATAAGTTCTTATTGGCATCTTTCGCATTGGCTGTGACATAGTTTTCAATTTCCGTCAGGCTGTTGCTGTCAGCCAGCGCTCTTTGTGCGGATTGCTTTGACTGAAGTACTCCGTCATAAATATGAAAATTAAACAGGCTGATATTTTTAACGAGCATTTCTCTGTCAAATGAGCGTGTCAATAGCTGCGGCCGTTCTGCCTCAGACAGACCTAAGTTGAAGAAATAAACGGAAGCCACAAACAAAAAATATGCCGCCCGTTCATTTTTCGTGGAGGGGATGTCTGATTGAAAGGCTTTTTGACGCATATGAAGCCATATTAAAATCACGATATCTACAGCCAATAGGAGGTCTGTCGGCTCAAGAAGCGTTCCGATGCTGCTTCCCAGATCGCCCATATTGCTTGTTTGAAAAAGAACCGGAATCGTTAAGAAATCATTGTAAAAACGATAAAAAACCATATTCGCCAGCAAAACAAATGTGACAATACAACTCATGGCAATAATGTAACGATTTCTGTTTCTTCCCTTTAAAAACAGGCTGAAGCCAAAAATAAGCAGCAAAAAGCTCAATGGGTTGATAAACAGAATAAATTCCTGCGTAAGATTGTCAATTTTAATATGAAAACTGGTTTTGTAAACAACATACGTTTTCAGCCACATCATTAACATGGCAATCAGCATAAATGAAATCATCGAAAAAAACGTTTTTCGCATTTCAACCTCCTATGCAGCACGCTCAAATAAATCAGTCTATTCACAACATTCTCATTAACACATCAAATTAAATCTTAACCTGAACATAACAAAAAATCAATTTCATTTTCACAAATTTAACAATTTTGGTGTTTCAGCCATTCATTCTTAGCAATCCAAGCCCCTCCGATAACGCCCGCATCATTGCCAAGCGCCGCAATAGATATATCAGCCGCTTCCGCAGCGCGCGGAAAGGCACATATACGGAATGTTTTCTCGACTTTGGATCTCAGCAATTCTCCGGCTCTTGAAACGCCGCCGCCGAGAACAACTTTTGACGGATTAAGCGAGCTGGCCAGATTGCCAAGCACCAGGCCGAGATGCTTAGCTACATAATCGACAACTTCAAGAGCTAATTCATCATTTTCATTTGCTGCTTCAAATACATCTCGTGCCGTTAAATGATCAGATGCTTTTAATTGAGTCGGCTTTTTAGCTTTTGCAATTTTCTCTTTTGCAATTCTAACAATGCCAGTTGCTGACGCGATGGTTTCAATACAGCCTGTTTTACCGCAGTTGCACGGCGCCCCACCTTCTGGGATGCTGCAAATATGGCCGATTTCTCCGCCAGCGCCATTTATCCCGTGCACAATCTCCCCATTCACAATAATACCGCCGCCAACTCCTGTGCCTAGCGTAACGAGAATGACGTCTTTTGCGCCATCACCCGCACCCTTCCACATTTCTCCGAGCGCGGCAATATTCGCATCATTTTCTATAACCGCAGGGATGCCTGTTTCCGTTTCCAGATGATTTTTTAAAGCATAGTTTTTCCAGCCCAGATTTACCGTTTCATAAACGACCCCAGTTGCCATATCTACTGGCCCCGGTGCGCCCATTCCTATATATTTGACGATGTGCTTCGGTTTATGAAGCTCATCCAGCTTGCTGTCAATCGCTTTTGCTATTGTCACGGTAATGGTGTCACCGGACTTATCGGTCGGCACTTCCCATTTATGCTGAATCTCTCCATATTGATTAATAAATGCGAGTTTTATCGTCGTTCCTCCAAGATCGATTCCCGCAAACCATATCTCGTCCATTTTTATCACCTTAACCTTTACGTGAATCTCTTTCGTTTTTTTGTTTGTTCCAGCTCTTTATGAAGGACAGCTGCCGCTTTAGCCCACTGCTCCTTCTCAATCATATGATTTATATAAAGTTCCTTTAATTCATCAAGCATAAACTCAATTTCAAGCTCTCTGTCACCAAAGTAAACAATGTGTCCAAATGTTTTTAACAGCTGCTGTACATCATAAAATGTATTCATATTCCTCACCATTCTTGATCTTAACTATAAATAGCGTAGTCATAAAGAAGCGGCCAGTCAAGAAGAAAACGCTGACAAAAATACCCGGGTTTCATTCCTTGGCAAATTCAACGTTTTCTCATCCAGTCATTTATTCTTTATTATTTTCAATTTGCTGCTGCAGTTCTATGTAACGCTTCTCCTTCGGCTTCAGCTTTACAGCGGTCCTGATTGCCTTGTCAGCTTGACCAAGTTCATTTTTTTCCGCATACAGCAATGCCAAATTGTAATAGGACGCATGGTCTTTAGGCTCTTTTTGCACTGCTCTTTCCAAAAGAGAAATCACCTGATCATATTCGCCGATTTGAATATCAGAAACTGCCAGGATTTTCAGAAGATCAGCTGAAGCGTCTTTCTGCTCTGCTTCACCGTTCAGCAATTCGGTTACTTCTTTATATTTCCCTTCCTGGTAAAGCTCATTTGCCTGACGGATCAGCGCTGTCTCCTGATGGGACGGTGAATGCAATCCGTAATAGAGAAACCCGCCGGCCAGGGCAGCCAGCAGCATCGCTGATACCATTTTTTTGCCCCAGTCTTTTGCTTTTGGCAAACCAAGTGCTGCCGCAGCAAGAAAACCGCCGGCCAAGCCGCCAATATGCCCCGAATTATCAATATTTGAGACCGCAAAGCCAAAACCCAGATTTATCAGGATAATAACAATAATATTTGTGCCTATCGTTTTTAGAAACATTTTTCTGTTTGACACAGCTACATACAGCAATGCGCCTAAGCATCCGAATATGGCGCCTGAAGCACCGGCTGAAGGATACGGACTGAACACGAAGCTGGCGATCGATCCCGTGATACCCGCCGCCAAATAAATCAGCAAAAATCTGCCTGATCCATACATGCGCTCAACAGCGGTTCCAACTGACCATAAAGCCAGCGTGTTAAAGGCTAAATGCGCAAGGCCGATGTGAAGCACAATCGGCGTCAGCAGGCGCCACCATTCTCCGGCTGCAATCAGGCCGTTTTCCTTAGCACCGAAAGCAACAAGCGTCTCCGTATTGGTGCTGCCTCCGTTTATTTCGAGCAGAAAAAACATCACGAGCTGCAGCGCGATGAACAAATATGTAAAGATAGGTTTTCCGTTCTGGAAAAACGCCGCTTCTTTTTTTCGCTGTTCTTCTTGTTTCTGCACTAGTGAAAAAAAGTGTTCTTTCGCCATTTGGACGTGTTCCAATGAGTCTCGGTCTTCCGTCCATTCAACAGCATCAAGTGAGGGAAAAACTGCCTGCAGATCTTCATGAAGCGAAGTGCCAGTCACAAGTGCCGTTTCAACGGATACCTGTCCTTTTTCAAAAGGCTTTTCAGTGATTTCCTCCCAGTCATCGACAGGGGCTTCCGCTGAAATCAGCACATTCAGCAGCTTCAAATGCCGCTTGCCGATAGACTTCCTGACATGCTCTACTCGCTCCGCCTGCACTTCTATATCCCTTACAATTTCTTGGCGAAAATCAATATTCTGTTTAAAGAGGCGAATCAGATCATGAGAGGATTTGTCCGGTGCTTCCATCCATATTTCATCAGATTCACCGGATTGTATGACGCCATACCCTCTTCTTACTAAATGCGCCGCGACCTTCCAATATGTATACTCCAACAAATACATGTTTACCGCTCCAATGGTTTTTTTTCATTATAACAGCTGGTGCTCTTGACGCCTACTAAAAGCAAAAAATCCCGTGAAAACGGGATTTTTAAAAAGCTTGCTGTATAAACTTATTGCGGATAAACGGAATTCTAAAAAAAAGATGAATAAAGGACCGTCTGATTCCCGGCTGGCTGAGCACGGTATTCATGAGACGGTAACGGTTTTGGTAAAACATCACGGCAGAAACAGCACAAATGGCATAGATCATAAATTTTTTCATTATATCCCTCCTGCTATTAGGGTTTGTTATTCTTTCTTATTTATTCTTGACGGAGGGACGAGTAAGCTATGAAAAGCAAGAAATGATTCGATCCTCAGTAACCAGCATTTGAACCGGGATATCATGTGACAGATGCGGCACATGATCATACAGCTGGCATTCTAAAAGCAAAGAAACTGTGTTCCCTTTATAATCATTTAAATAACGATCATAATAACCGCCGCCAAAGCCAATCCTATAGCCGTCAGCATCGAAACATACACCAGGCACGATCATCAAATCAATCTGTGATTGGATCACTTCATTCGTTTTCTCAATCATCGGCTCCTGAAGTCCGGCGTAAACCGTTTCAAGCTGATCATCCGCTTGGAATGTGCGGAATTGCATTCTTTTCGTATCAGGATCACACTTTGGAATACAAACTTCTTTCCCTTCGCCCCAGGCTTTTTCGATGATCGGCCGTGTCGGTACCTCCAGCCCCCTTGAAATGGTGACGGCTATGATGCTGGCATTTTGCCACCCTTGGAGAGAAAATAAATGCTCGTTGATACGCGCCGTTTTCTTAGACAGTTCTTCATTCGATATCGCTGATAACGTTTCTATTGTTTTTTTTCTTAATTGTGATTTCATTTCCATCCCCCTCGGAATAGAAAAAAGCCAGAACCTTTTTCAAAGCTCTGGCTTTTTTCTTACACCTCAAACAGCTATGCTGTTATTTTGTTTCACGGTGTAACGTAGATTTTTTATCACGTGGGCAATATTTTTTAAATTCAACGCGGTCTGGATTGTTGCGTTTGTTCTTTTTAGAAATATAGTTACGCTCACCACATTCTGTGCAAGCCAAAGTAATATTAACGCGCA
The DNA here is from genome assembly GCF_020861455.1 of Bacillus sp. AF23. Taxonomy (NCBI): domain Bacteria; kingdom Bacillati; phylum Bacillota; class Bacilli; order Caryophanales; family Bacillaceae; genus Bacillus; species Bacillus sp. AF23. The sequence goes on along the minus strand of NZ_JAJHVY010000010.1, from coordinate 120,917 downwards.
TTGTTTTCCCTCCAAACTAAATATCATTTACTTATTCAGACTTATATATAATACCACTATAATGCACGGAATGCTAGGATGTTTTTCAATGAAATGATGAATTATTGAATAGACGCTGATAAAGCTGCAAATATGATGCTGTGATGATCCGTGGATGATGCAGTTTCATCACCTGTTCTCTGCCCGCTTCTTTTATCCGGCGGGCCTTTTCTTCATCTATTAATATGTTGTGAAGCCTATCGGCTGCCTCCCGTTCTTGCGAAAAATCAGCAGCAATTGCAGTTTTGTCATGAACGGCAAAGTCACAAAAACCGCCCGACTGTGAAACAGCTGTCAGCACGCCTTGTTCCATGCTTTCTTGTGCAGCGAGCCCAAAGGGTTCATAAAAGCTTGGGAAAACAGCCATTTCACATTGAGACAGTAACGTCACGATCTCTCTTCTATTTAAAAAAGGATAAAACATTACACTTTCCTTTATGCTCAATTGCTCAGCCAGTTTCTTATAGGCAGCCAGAAACGGCCCTTGTCCAGCTAGCACCAACTGAAGGTCAGGCCGGCATTTGTTCAGTATAGAAAATACCTTCAACAGCTGTGAAAACCCTTTTTCCGGAACAAACCTTCCAAACGAAAACAAGTATCTTTTATGAATGATCCTTTCAGCTAGGCCGCTTTTTGCCTGCAGAGACAGAGGGCTTGGGATGACGGTTATTTTTTCACGATACGGATACGCCTTATTCATCGATCTCTTCATAAAAGTGCTTAACACAATCAGTTCGTCGGAAATGTCGAGGAGGAGCCTCTCCGTCAGCAGCCTGTACGGATGAGGCGTTTCTTTGCATGCACGCTTCCTTCTGCTTTCAAGCCCGTGGATCGTTGCAGCAAGCGGAATGCCAAGCTGCTTTTTCAAATAATGAGCGGCAGGGGCCGTCATGTCATCATGGGCATGAATCAGATCAAACCGTTCATTGCATGACAACACTTGTTGAACCATTCTGACATTGACATCAGCTATAAAGTCTTCAACATTCGCATAAGAACATAGCTTACTGCTTGGAACGCATACCGTTATTTTGATATGCGGATTTAAATAGGAAATAAGACGGCTCAAATGAACCCCAAGCCCGCTTTTCGGTTTATTAGGATGCTCGAATGAAAGCATAAGGATGTTCATTTCCCTTTTCCCTCAGTGCGATAGCAGGTGTAAGCAGAAAATTGTTCCTCCCACCTGGTATGTGTTTCTGCATTGCGGAAACTGTTTATGTCGCTGACACCGTTTTCTGCAAGAAAGATGTCCACTGTTTCAGCTAGTTTGAGAGAAACATTTATCGAATTCACTATTCTGCATTCAGCGCGATATAAAGCATGACCAGGCACCTGAACAATGATCCATTTCCCTTTGTCCCGTTTTATGCGTTTCGTCCTGACAGCTTCTATACCGTTTCTTTTCACGAAAATATGGATTTCTTTTATCATGTCCGGCGCTTTTTCGAAAAGCACGGTTTCCGCCAGTTTCATCGTCTCAACTGAAAGATTCCATCGGACTGTCAATGTGTGAGAGTTTTGGATGTTCATGTCGAATATGTCCCTAAAAAAAGGAATCCCACTTCGAATGTTATGAGGAAATGAGTGTTTGTCCATAGACTTCTCACATTCTCCTTTCCTTCCATTGGCTCGGTGATCCTATTAAACCATTACCCATAAAGGAAGAAAAGAAAGATTTCTCGACAAAAACTCGTTTTTTTCGCGAATTCCTTTAGAATCCACTTGTTTTATGGTATAAAAAAGAAGGATAAAAAAAGAATAGAAGGTGATGAAACGTGGAAATTGCTATTATTGCGTTGTTTATCGTCAGTATAGCCCTAATTGCATTCTCATATTCTCAACGAGATCCGATGAAAGATGTCGAGCAGGAGCTTGAAACATTGCAGCTTTCTGCTATGCAGGAAATTTATAAGCTCAAAAAGAAAATGACAGTGCTTGAGGAAGAATTACTTGAAACAAACCTTGTGATTCGCAAAGCAAAGAACAGCGGTATCAATCAAAAGATCGCCAAACAAATACTTTCTAAATATAATAACGGCATGTCAGCTGAAGCAATCGCTAAAGCTGAGCATGTATCAGTAGAAGACGTGAATACGATTATAAAAGATAATGAGAAGGTGCTCGTATGACAAAACGAGGCATTCAGGCATTTGCCGGCGGTATCATATTAGCGACAGCCGTTCTCGCAAGTGTTTTTTATCTGACAGATGAAGATCAAGCCGCTGCTGTAAAAGAACAAAAAACAGTAACCGAACAGGACGTGAACAATTATCTCGATTCTAAAAAAATGGTTTCTGTTAACCGTGATGAATATCAAAAGCTTCTCGACTCAAAAGAGAAATCTCTGAGCGATGACAGCAGCTCAGACTCGAAAAACAAAGTAAAAACGTACAAGCTCATCATTAAAGACGGCATGAGCACCGCAGATGTATCAGCTATTCTTGAAAAAGAAGGCATTATTTCTTCAGCTAAGGACTTTAATGACTACGTGATAGACGCTGGGTATCACAAGGAGATCCGTGCCGGAGAATTTAAAGTAAAATCAGATATGAGCTTCAAAAAGATCGTTAAAACATTAACACGATAAAAAAACAGGCTATGTAACAGCCTGTTTTTTTTATCCGAATTTCCCTGTAATATAATCGAGTGTTCTTTGATCTCTCGGCTGAGAGAACATTTTATTTGTATTGTCGCATTCAACAAGCTCACCCATGTAGAAAAATGCAGTTTGATCAGAAACCCTCGCTGCCTGCTGCATGTTGTGCGTCACGATAACGATGGTGTATTTATTTTTCAGCTGAAGAATGAGCTCTTCAATTTTTCTCGTCGAAATTGGATCTAGCGCAGATGTTGGCTCATCCATCAGCAAAATATCAGGATTTGTCGCAAGAGCTCTGGCGATACAGAGCCGCTGCTGCTGGCCGCCTGATAATGAGAGTGCAGATGAATGCAAACGATCCTTCACCTCATCCCACAGCGCCACGTCTTTTAATGACTTTTCTGCAATGTCTTGCAGCTTCTTTTTATTTTTGATGCCGTGAACTCTCGGTCCGTAAGCGACATTATCAAAAATTGATTGCGGAAACGGGTTTCCTTTCTGAAATACCAAGCCGATATTTTTTCTCAAATCTACGATATCGACTTTATCCTTTAAAATATTGCTGCCATTATAGTTCAGCTCACCCGCAAGCTTTACATTCGGCGTCATCTGAATCATTAAATTCAATGTTTTAATAAATGTTGATTTGCCGCATCCTGACGGCCCGATAATCGCCGTGACTTCGTTTTGATTAATGCTCAAATTGATATTTTTCAAGGCATGGTTTTCCCCATACCATAAATTCATTCCGTTGACTTGATAAACTTCCTGTTTCTTTACAGCTTCGGTAGCAATACTCATTGCCAGCCTCCTATCCGAATTTCCCATTAATGTAATCCTCAGTTTTTTGCTGCTTCGGACTTGTGAAAATTTGTTCGGTCTGTCCGTATTCAACGATCTCGCCGTTTAAAAAGAAAGCCGTCCGGTCAGACACCCGCAGAGCCTGCTGCATATTGTGAGTAACAATAATAATTGAGTATTCGCTTTTCAATTCCGTAATCAATTCTTCTATTTTCGCATTTGAAATCGGATCTAGCGCTGAAGCAGGTTCATCAAGAAGAAGAACGGCCGGCTTCATCGCGAGCGTTCTGGCAATACATAAACGCTGCTGCTGACCGCCTGATAACGAAAGTGCGGATGAATGCAAACGGTCCTTTACTTCATCCCAGAGCGCCGCTTTTGTTAAGCTTTCTTCCACGATGTCGTCGAGCACTGATTTGTTCCGCTCTCCGGCATATTTTAATGCATGCGTGATATTATGGTAGATCGATTTTGGAAATGGATTCGGCTTTTGGAAGACCATGCCGATCTCTCTTCTTAAGCTGACAACGTTAATATTGCTTCCCAGTATATTTAATCCTTCATACAAAATTTCACCTTCGCTTCTTGCAGAAGGAATTAAGTCATTCATGCGGTTAATATTTCTAAGAAAAGTAGATTTGCCGCATCCTGACGGCCCGATCAAAGCGGTCACCGCATTTTTTTCAATCTCCATATTCACGTGACGAACGGCCTGTTTGTTTCCGTAGAAAATAGACAGATCCTTCACCTCGAGCACATGGTGCTGCTGAGGAATTATAACCGCACTCTCAGGCTTTTCTTTTACCATTTGTTCAGACATTGTTTTCGCCTCTTTCCGGTCTAATTTGCCGTAAGCTTTTTATAGATGATTGTCCCAAGCCATCTCGCCGCGAGATTGAAGACAAGAACTGAAATCACCAGCACTGCAGAACCTCCGTTGGCAATCGCTTCAGCATCCGGAATCATCCCTTGCGTATTTACATTCCAAATGTGGACCGCAAGTGTTTCAGCGGGTCTGAAAATATTAAGCGGCGATGTTTCAGAAAACGGATTCCACTCTGCAAAATTGAGACGCGGCGTTGTAAGCCCTGCTGTAAATAATAAAGCCGCCGCTTCCCCGAACACCCTTCCTGACGCTAAAATGGCACCTGTGATGATGGAAGGGATCGCACTTGGTATTAAAACGGTTTTTACGGTATGCCAGCGAGAAACACCTAAAGCGAGCGATGCTTCCTTCAAATCTTTAGGGACTGAACGGACCGCGTCTTCTGTCACACGCACCATAACAGGAAGATTAAAGACCGTTAATGCCAGCGCCCCGCCTATGATCGTATATCCCCAGCCTGTCAGGTTAACAAACATCAGTAAGCCGAACATTCCAATGACAATAGATGGAAGAGATGAAAGGACCTCAATACACGTTCTGATAAAATCTGTCACTTTGTTGTTAGGCGCGTATTCCGCCATGAACACTCCGCCGCCCACTCCGAGCGGGATGGTAATCAGCATCGTGATAAACAGAATATAAAAGGAGTTAAACAGCTGGTCTCGTATCCCGCCTCCTGCGGCAATGGCGCTTGATTTTGTCGTAATAAAATCAAAGCTGAGCTGAGAAACACCGTTAATAATAATATAGGAAAACAGACCGACTAGAATCGCGGCGATAATGGCTGCGCATAAACCGAACATTCCAGTTGCCAGTTTATCTGTTAATTTGCGGTTCATTACACTTTCCTCCTAGATGACAAGTAGCGAATAAGCAAGATGAACAAGAATGACATCACCAGCAACACAAGTCCCATTGACCACAGCGTATTATTTTCAACGCTTCCGTATGTGGTATGGCCCATATTCAGCGTAATAATGGTTGTCAATGTTCCTGCGGTGTCAAACAGACTTTCAGGCAATACTCTTGTATTTCCAATGACCATTTGGACAGCCAGAGCCTCACCAAACGCACGGGCCATACCTAGGACAACGGCAGTCATCAATGTCGGAAAAGCTGCAGGGATGAGCACTTTTCTAATGGTCTGCCATCTTGTCGCACCGAGAGCGTAAGAACCTTCTCTTAAGCTTTTCGGAAGTGATGCCATCGCATCGGCTGAGATAGACGTAATCGTCGGCAGAATCATAATAGAAAGCACAATCGTTCCCGCCAATAAACTGTGCCCTGTTCCGCTCGTTTTGAACTGAGCAATAAAAGGCACCAATACTGTAAGACCTATGAATCCATAAACAACAGATGGGATGCCGACCAATAATTCGATCACCGGCTGCAGCACTTTCTTCCCCCAATTCGGCGCAATTTCTGTCATAAAGATCGCACCTGCTATGCCGAGCGGCGCAGCAATGAGAGCGGAGAGAATCGTTACTGCAAATGAGCCAAAGATAAAAGGCAGCACTCCGTATTTCGGATCAGAATCTGTAGGGTTCCAATTCAGACTCGTTAAGAATTCAATTGGGCTTACACCATTTACAAGAAAAGATTGCAGCCCCTTAATGCCGAGGAAAATGGTGATCGCCACAGATGCCGCTATCATTATAAGGGCGCAGGCTGTCACGATCATTCTTCCCCGAACTTCATCCAATTGCCGGTTTTGCCTTGAGCTGATTAAACGTTCGCTCACAGACATATTTTCTCTATTGTTTATCATTGTTTTACACTCCTATGAATGTGTTAAGAGGAGAAACGGAAGTCTCCGCACTCCTCTTTTTATTTAGATCAGCTTTGCTTCCCTTTGGCATCGCGAGTCACTTTCATATCAGTCACCGGAATGTACCCTTGGTCAGTTACAATGCTTTTTTGAATGTCTTCACTCTTTAGATAATCAAGAAATTCTTTCGCTAGATCTTTCGCTTCGCCTTTTGTATAAGAATGCTGATAAGCCCAGATTGGATATTCTCCAGTTGTAACGTTTTTCGCTTCCGGCTTCACACCGTCAATAGATAAAGCTGTTACTTTGTCATCTGTTAAATATGAGAATGCAAGATATCCAATCGCTCCCGGAGTATCAGCAATGATTTTTTTCACAGTGTTGGAAGAATCCTCAGTAATGCCTTCTGCCGGTTCTTCTCCGTCAAGCGCGTATTTTACAAATGTAGCACGTGTACCTGAAGAATCAGGACGGTTTACAAGCGTAATTTTTTGATCCTTTCCGCCAAGCTCTTTCCAGTTTTTGATTTTGCCAGTGAAGATTTTTTTCAATTCATCTTTTGAGATATCTTTTACACCTGTGTCAGGGTTTACAGCCGCTGCCATACCGACTACTGCAACTTGATGGTCTACAAGCGCTTTTGCGTCGATACCTTCTTTTTCTTCAGCGAAAACATCTGAATTTCCGATTTGAACAGCTCCTTCAGAGACTTGAGAAAGCCCTGTTCCAGACCCCCCTGCTTGTACCTGTATATCAGCATCAGGGTTTTCTTCCATAAATTTTTCTGCAGCTGCAAGTACTAATGGCTGCATGGCCGATGAACCAGAAATGGTTAAAGAACCTGATGCCTTTTCTTCTCCTTTTGCAGAGCCGCTATTTGTTTTTTCACTTTCTCCTGCGTTTCCGCATGCAGCTGCAATTATCATAAAAGCAGCCATCAGAAGCATAAGCACCAATTTGTTTTTTTTCATTTCCTGAATTCCCCCTGCGTATAATGTGTAATTTGTCCTACACGTATAGAGTAAAGGTTCTATGTAAAATAGGTTTAAATCGAATGTTAAGGTTTTGTAAATCCGTGCATTTTTTTGTATAAAAAAAACGCCCACATGATGTGGGCGTTTCTGTTTAGTTATCAGAAGACGTTGTGTTTTCTGCTTTTTCTTCAATTTTGTCTTTATTTTTTTGCTGAGTATCTTCTTTGTCCTGCTTCGATTTCAGCTCAAAATATTTATCCAATACTTCTCTGCCGATTTCGTTCGTAATGGTATATTTAGCGCTGTAATCTACATAAGCCCAAGGAACTACAACAGAGATGGCAACCTCAGGGTTATCAGCAGGCGCATAAGCAACAAGTGTTGTATTATAAGTACTTTCACCTGTTTTTGATTTATTTGGTCCGTCATAGAACGATTGTGCTGTTCCTGTTTTAGCAGCAGGTTTATAAGATGCGGAAGCAAATTGACTTGCCGCAGTTCCTTTAGTCGCGACTCGTCTAAACCCGGCTTGGACCTCTTCAATATAGCTACTCTTCATATCCACTTTATTCAATACTTCAGGCTGAACAGATTCAACGACAGCCCCGATTCCTTTTTTCGCATCTGACTGTCTGACTTCTTTTACAAGCTGAGGTTTCAAGCGGTAGCCACCATTTGCGATTGTTGATACATATTGTGCTAGTTCCAGCGGTGTATACGTATCATATTGGCCGATAGCATAGTCTAGCAAGAATCCCGTCAATCTGCTTGTACCCTTATAGCCTGTCATTTCATTTGGAAGGTCAATCCCTGTTTTTACACCAAGTCCAAATTGACTGAAATAATTCCGGAACGTATCAAATGCCGTAGTATCAATCGGTAAAGCTTGATGCGGTTTATATTCACCTTTTCCAAGTGCGATTGCAGTTTTAAACATGAATACGTTTGAAGACTGCTCTAAGGCTCTTTGAATATTAACCGGACCTAAGTTCGTCCATGATTTTTTACCATTTTTATCCTGAATACCAATATACAATGGTTCATCCTGAAACACTGTATTTAGGTTAATGGCACCAGTTTGCAAGCCTGTCAGTACGGTTGCACCTTTGACAGCCGAACCCATGGCGTAAGATGATGTCATATTTCCTAGTGCGTAATCATCAATTTTATATTTCCCGTTTTCTGTTTTAATTTGCTTACCCGCCATCGTCAGCACTTCACCGTTTCTCGGGTCCATCATGACGACAAATGCCCGGTCTAACAATTCAGTACTTGGTCTTGCTTTAGCAGACTTGAGGTTTTTCTCAATGATTTTTTCAACTGATTTTTGCAAGTCAATGTCAATTGTAAGCACGAGATCTTTACCGGCTTTCCCTTCAGAAACGGTCTTCGTTCCGGTTACATTGCCGTTTGAATCTGTGATATTTTCCACCTTAGCTTTTTGTCCCTGCAAAAGGCTTTCGTATTGATATTCCAGATAACTTTTTCCAACCCTGTCGTTTCTGCTGTAGCCGAGCGATAAATAATGGTCGAGCAGATTTGACGGTAATCCTTCATCAGAGCTGGAAACACTTCCGAGCACTGAGCGGAGAAGATTTTTATATGGATATTCACGTTCCCAGTCTGAGGTGACATCAACACCCGGCAGTTCATCTAAATGTTCACTTACAACTGCCATTTCTTTCGCTGATACATCTTCATTTTTGATGTATTGCGGTGTTAACGCATATCCGGAGTCCATCTGTCTTTTAATGGCGAGAATCTGCATGTCTTTATCAGTCAATTCATTCAGCTGCTTATCGGTAATCCGTTTTAGCTGGAGCTGATATAAATCATCATCTGATAATTTTTTATTTTCTACCTGCTGTCTTTCCTTAGAAGTAATCAGCTTTTTCGCTTCTTTTGGTCTAGTCAAAATCCAATAATCTTTTTTATCCCGTTCTGTTACTTTTTTTGTGTCGACTTTAATCATATCTGCCAGCTTTTTTGCGATTTTCAGACGCTGTTCTTGCGTTGTAGATTTAGATCTGGTGTATGTAATCGCATTTAAAGCCTTATTTGTTACAATGGCATTAAAATTCCGATCATAAATTTTCCCGCGCGGCACCGCCGAGCTGACTTCACTTTGTTCCTGCTGATTGGCTTGATTTTTGTAATCATCGCCTTGAACGATCTGCTTAATGCCAAGCTCCACAATAATCCAGGTGAATATAACAAAAGCGGCCAAAAATAAAATATTCAGCCGGATCGGAAGCGACTTCTTTTTCTCTTTATGATTTTGCTTTTTTTGTTTATTTCTCCTCATAACATCACCTTTTTCTATTTACAGAAAGAAAAGACACTCAAGTAAGAGTGCCATTTTTCATTTTAAAGGTTTTTTCGACTTTTTTCTACAGATAACCCCTTATTGCCAAAAAATTATCTTTCGCCTTTTAAAAGGTTCGGTTCAGTCACCCGTTTGTGGCCGTCTTCTTCCATAGTTTCATTTTCCTCTTCTTTCTCTTTAAAACGAATATCCTTGACAAAGTAATAAATGAGCGGATGCCCGATGCCCAAGATGGCAAGCGACAACGGTATACCCATATCTTCTTTAAAAAGGGCCACGATAAGGAGAAAGCATAAAATCGAAACAATTCTGCCGGCGTTTAAAAACATTTCTCTCAGCACGATATATTCAATTCTCGCTTTTCTGGCATGTCTGGCCCGTCCTATGACATCATATGTAAGCGATACATAAGGCACGAGCAAAAGAGGATAGCCGATCGCAATAAACACGCCGTACGTCAATAATGTCGTAAAGCTCATATGAAAGAGTATCAAAAACAGCGCACCATACAAAATAAGGCCGCCCAGCAAAATTGATTTTTTACGGGCCTTTTTCTTAATCAGCCTTGATGCAAAATAATAGGCAAAAAAGGAAACAGCGGAGTTGACGAGACCAAAGGTTCCGAGGGCCAGTTCGCTGTTTGTCTCAATAAACACAAAAACACTGATTAAAAAGACGAAAATCCCTTCTCTCAAGCCCTGAAAAAAATGCGCATTTGTAATTCGCCGCCAGTTCATATTAGTGTGGCGTTCTCCAAATACCTTACTCAGCATAAATTGGCCCTTTGATTCTCTCCGTTTTAGGAAGAAGCTCATCACGACAGCCAGTGCAAATAAACTGAGGGAGAGACTGAAAATGACAGTGTAACCCGTATTATTTTCAAGCCTTGAGATGACAAATCCTGCAACAATCGGACCAATCATTCCTGCGGATGAGGACAGGATGCCCATAAAGCCGTTGAAAAAATCCCGCGTATCAGGCTCTGTTATTTCAAAGGTGAGCACATTAAACGCGAGCCAGTAAAATCCATAGCCTACTCCGAGCACCGCTCCGATGAGAACAAGACGTGATGCAGCAGTTTCTCCAGCCAGCAGCACACTTAAATAAAATGCCGCTAAAAAAATCACTCCAAATCTAAGAATGAAAACCCGGTCTATTTTTTTGGCTAATCGGCCAGCTAAATAAAATGTTATCGGCTGCATCGTCACAATTGATAAGTTGTATATCGCCAAATCAATAAATTTCCCTGACTGCTTCCAGAGATACACATTCACAAATGTATTGGAAAGCGCAATTCCTAACGAGTAAAGACCGCCAACGGTCAGCAGAAGAAGTAATCCTTTATTTACATCTACATCTCCAATTACCTTTTTTAGTTTGCTCATTACTGACTCCCCTTTACTACCCCTTAGTCTGTCTCACTGAAACCGAGATATGTAAAGAGAAGACATAAAAAAACAAGGCCCTTTTATGAGGGCCTTGTTTGCGTTATTATTTTGCTGCGCTGTAAAGACGAGCAACTTCGTCCCAGTTTACCACATTCCAGAAAGCTGAAATGTAATCAGGACGGCGGTTTTGATAGTTAAGGTAGTAAGCATGCTCCCAAACATCAAGACCTAGGATAGGCGTTTTGCCTTCAGAAAGCGGAGAATCTTGGTTTGGCGTGCTTGTGATTTCAAGTTTGCCGTTGTTTACAACAAGCCATGCCCAGCCTGAACCGAAACGTCCAGCTGCTGCTGCAGCGAATTGTTCTTTGAATTTGTCAAAGCTTCCAAATACACTGTTGATCTCTTCAGCAAGCTCGCCAGTTGGCTCGCCACCGCCGTTTGGAGATAAAAGTGTCCAGAATAATTTGTGGTTCGCGTGTCCGCCGCCATTGTTGCGGACTGCTGTGCGGATGTTTTCAGGAACAGAATCTAGATCTGCAACAAGCTCTTCAACTGATTTGTTTGCAAGAGCAGTGTTTCCTTCAACCGCTTTGTTTAAATTTGTAACGTATGTGTTATGGTGCTTCGTATGGTGAATATTCATAGTTTCCTTGTCGATATGCGGTTCTAAAGCATCGTACGCATAAGGTAATTCTGGAAGTTCGTAAGCCATGATAATTCCTCCTTAATATATATGTACTGAAATGCCGCTTCACAGCGAGCCTTTCTTCATTCAATGTAACAAAAGAACGCCGTGTAATCAATGAAAAAGCTCACAATTTGGCTATTTCAGCAGACATATTTCACTTTAACCGTTACTTCGCCCCCTTAAACCTCCTGAGAGCAATTCTTACAGGACAGTCCATAAAAAATATCCGATCATTAAAAGCTGAATAATTCCCTTTGCAATGACCCCCGTTAAAAAGCCGATCAATGAGCCTAGCCCAATTTTAAACGCTGATTTTACATCTTTTTGATGTACGATAAGCTCTGCGCAAACAGCTCCGATAAACGGCCCTAAAATAATCCCCGCAACCGGAATCACAAAGGGACCGATCAACAACCCGATTGTACTCCCCCAAATAGCAGCTTTGCTTCCGCCGAACCTCTTTACACCAAGCAGATTGGAAACATAATCTGCGGCGAATAATACTGCGGCGAATACAGCTTCAACCAGCCAGAACATATAAGAATACGGACTGAAAGAAAACAAAAATCCGTATAATACAAAACCGGCAACGATAAATACAACACTTGGAATAACAGGATACACAAGCCCGATAAAAGCGATGATAAATAGAGCCGCGATCAACAGCCAATACAAAATATCCATAGAATCCATCCTCCTCATTATGCTTACAACTCTGATCTTACACTTCTGCCAATACAGGTCTTCCTTGTATTCATACGCAGGCAACGATACAATAAGCAACATATATTGTATAGCTAGGAAGTGAAGACAGTGAATGTATTTCAGCTTTTCATCAAAAGTACATACTCTCCACGGGATATTGCAAAAACAAGATTTCAAGGAATCGGAAAAGCGATTCTTTATGTATTTTTGCTTTCTGTCCTTTTTGCGATTCCCACTGCTTATTATGTAAGCTCAGGGACCGTCCAATCTATGAACGGCTTTAAATCCGTTTTAAACAAAGATTTCCCTGATTTCACAATTTCAAACGGCAAACTTCAGACGGATGAAAAAAAAGCCACAGAATCAAAGGCAAACGGCTTTGTCATCGTGTTTGATCCGACGGATGCATATGGCACGGAACAAATCGAAGCAAAGCAAAACGCAATAGGTATACTACAGGATAAGTTTGTTTTGGCCATTGACGGACAGGCCCAAGAGATGGCTTACTCAATGATGCCGTCAGATTTAACAAAAAAAGATGTCACTGCAGGGTTAAACCAAAATAAAACAATGATCGTGACTGTTCTCTCAGTACTCATATTTCTCGTGACAGCGGCGGGAAAATTTATTGAGGTATCATTCTTGGCGCTTATCGGGCTAATCATAAAGAACGGTCAGCAAAAGCAGCTGTCCTACCAGCAGCTATGGAAGCTTTCTGCTTACTCCATTACCCTTTCAACAATATTTTTTACGATTATGCGTGCGTTAGAAACAACGGTGCCAAGTGAATTTTTAGTCAACTGGTTTGTTAACTTTGTCATCCTGTTTCTCGTATTAAAAGAGCTCCCGTCCAAAAAAGCTGTTGCTTAATTCGGAGACTGCCTTCGCAGTCTCTTTTCTTTTGTCATGAATCAACACGGACAAGCATACAATGTTATAAAATTTTGTATGCGGGAGGCAAAATCAATGAAACGTCTCACTTTTGTATTCAGCATTCTCTTTATCCTTTTTATTATTTTTTATGATCTTAAAATTGGAACGATCCCCATTCAGAACCTCCCTGTCTATAAAGCATCGGCAAAAACAGCTGTACAGGAAACAGCGTATAAAACGGTGACGGTAAAACCGGGTGACACGGTCATGTCAATTGTTGGGTCTGCAAGTTCCCCTGACGATATTGTAAAGGATTTTGAAACGCTTAATCCAAATGTAAAAGCCAATACAATTCAAGCAGGAACAGCATACAAATTCCCGGTCTACCCATAATTAACGTTAATTTCTTGTCAGTTCGGCGAATACACTGTTACAATATAATTTGTAAAATACATTGACATACACCATACTAGGTTTATTCTATCTAGAAGCGGCAACTACAATGAAGGAGCGATTGACAAGTGAGTGAAATCACCCATCGTACAAAAACGCGTCCCGTTAAAGTGGGACCTTTAACAATAGGCGGTAACAATGAAGTCGTTATCCAAAGCATGACAACAACCAAAACACATGATGTAGAAGCAACGGTTGCGGAAATTAACCGGCTGGCTGAAGCCGGATGCCAAATCGTGCGGGTGGCTTGTCCGGATGAACGAGCGGCAAACGCCATTGCGGATATTAAAAAACGCATCTCCATTCCGCTCGTTGTTGACATTCATTTTGATTATAAGCTTGCGTTAAAAGCCATTGAAGGCGGCGCAGATAAAATACGAATCAACCCAGGCAACATCGGCCGCCGTGAAAAAGTCGAAGCGGTCGTTAAAGCGGCGAAAGAAAAAGGGATTCCAATCCGAATTGGTGTAAACGCAGGTTCATTGGAAAAACGGATTTTAGAAAAATACGGATATCCGACAGCAGACGGCATGGTAGAAAGTGCTCTTCATCACATTAAGATTCTTGAAGATCTAGATTTTCACGATATTATCGTCAGCATGAAGGCTTCTGACGTAAACCTTGCCATCGAGGCTTACGAAAAAGCGTCAAAAGCATTTGATTACCCGCTTCACCTCGGAATCACCGAGTCAGGAACGCTGTTTGCCGGTACAGTAAAAAGCGCAGCAGGACTTGGCGCGATTTTAAGCAAGGGCATCGGTAACACCCTGCGTATCTCATTAAGCGCAGACCCGGTTGAAGAGGTTAAAGTAGCGAGAGAGCTGTTGAAATCCTTTGGTTTGGCCTCTAATGCTGCAACCCTCATCTCATGCCCGACTTGCGGCCGTATCGAGATTGATTTGATCAGTATCGCCAACGAAGTGGAAGAATACATTTCTAAAGTGAAAGCGCCGATTAAAGTCGCCGTTCTCGGATGTGCGGTAAACGGCCCGGGTGAAGCGAGAGAAGCTGATATCGGCATCGCTGGAGCACGCGGCGAAGGTCTTCTGTTCCGAAAAGGTAAAATTGTCCGTAAGGTTCCAGAAGAAACAATGGTTGAAGAACTGAAAAAAGAAATCGACATACTTGCTGAAGAGCACTACGCAAAGCTTGAGGCTGAAAAAGCGAAATTAGCTGAAGAAACACAAAAAGCTTGACGGGAACCCGTCAAGCTTTTTTGTATTAGAAAAATGGAATAATAAATATTCCAAGCACTAATGAGACAACACCAATCCCCATAGCCCATGCACCCAGGCTTTGGGCTCCTCTTCTTCTTGCGATATAGCCGACAATAATACCGGCAGCTCCCAACAAAACAGGAAGAACAAACAATGAAATAATGGACAAGGCTAAAGCGATATACCCTATCCCCCGTCCTTCATTGACATTTCCGCCGCTGCGGTCAGTCTCTTGGTCACCGCTTCGGTCAGAAGCACGGAAAGGCTCTGCAATTTCAGCAGCCGTTTCCTCAAAAAAACCATCATTGTCGCGGGTAATATTTGTTCCTTCAGAACCATGATCTACATAGTAACTGTTGTTATCACGTTTTTCGTAATCGTTTGCCACCTTCAATTCCCCCTTCTGTTTTATTAAAGGAGCTTTTATAGTTTGATCCATTTTTGCTGATTCATGTTTGCTAAACTTTTCTGGTAATGTTAATTGTTTATGTTACACTTGAAAGGATGAAACTGAAGGAGTGTGGGCATGTTACGCTTAGGAATAGATATTGACGGCACAATCACGGCTCAGGATACATTCGTCCCTTATTTAAACCGCTCGTTTAATCTTTCCATTTCATTAAACGATATGACAGATTATGATTTAACAAAACTGTTACATATTACACAGGAAGAATTTTGGGATTGGATGAATCAAAATGAAGCAATCATATATAAAGAAGCACTTCTTGCGCAGCATGCAAAACAGTCCCTTGACCTCCTCAAAGAGGAGCACCGGCTGATTTATATTACGGCGAGAAGGACTCATTTAAGCGATGTTACGTTCGAATGGTTTGACAGACAAAACATCCATTATGACCACATAGAGCTCGTGGGCGGGCATCATAAAGTCGAAGCGGTCAAAAAACACGACATTGACTTGTTTTTTGAGGATCATCACGGAAACGCAATGATGATTGCAAAAGAAGCCGGTATACCGGTGATTTTATTCAATTCGCCTTATAACCAGCTTCCGATCGATTCAAATATCATTAGAGTTAACAACTGGCTCGAAGCGGTTCAATGGATAAATGAAAATAAACATTATTTCATACGTGTGAAAAATTAAAAAAGGAGCCTGATCAGGCTCCTTTTTCTCTATCCTTAACTTTTACGCAGAAGGTTGATCTTGTTTTTCCTGTTCACAGCTTGGACATGTGCCGTAAATCTCAAATTTATGCCCGCTGATCTGATAGCCATCTAAGTCATCATAGAGCTTATCCATTGGACAAGACTCGATTTCCTTTGTTTTGCCGCAAGCCAGGCAAATAAAGTGATGGTGATGATGAGTAAATGAGCATTTAAATCGGAACAGCTTTTCACCGGAGAGCTCAGTCGTTTCCAAAATACCTAGCTCTTCATATAAAGAAAGGTTTCTGTAAATCGTATCAAAGCTTAAACCGGGATAATCATCATTTAGTGCAGACAGTACATTTTTAGCGGTCAGATACCTGTCCGAATCAGCAAAAAGCTGAAGCATATCTTCCCGTTTGCTTGTATATTTATATCCGTTTTCTTTCAGTAAGTTCAGCGCTTCTTGTACGTTCATGAAGGGCCCCCCTTTTCGCTTTGCTTATGAACGAACGTATCTTATATATCAAAAAGAAAATGGCAGCTGTCTGACCAGCAAGCCATTTTCTTTACTACTGATAAAATTATACCCATAAAATGAATAAAAGTAAATGAAAGCCTAGTGGATTGCGGTTTTGAATTTACCGCCTCTTGTTTCATGAGTATTCATAATTGTAATAAATGCATTATCGTCGACTTCAAACACAATGGATTTGAGCTTGGTCACTTCCAGCCTTGTGACAACTGCATAAATCACATCTTTTTCCTCGTCTGTATAGCCGCCTTTTCCCTTCAGCTTCGTTGTTCCGCGTCCGAGACGGTGTAATATTGCGTCGGAAATCTCATCATACTGGTCCGAGACAATAATCACAGCTTTTGTTTCATCCAGCCCTTGGATGACCGCATCAATGGTTTTCATGGCAATGTAGTAAGTCATGAAAGAATACATAGCTTGCTCAGGACCGAACACAAAACCGGCCCAAATAAAGATAAATACATTGATGAGCATCACAAACTCACCAACTGAAAACGGCAGTTTTTTCGTTAGAAGGATACCGAGAATTTCTGTGCCGTCCATTGAACCACCGTTTCGAATCACCAGCCCGACACCAAAGCCGAGCAAGAGACCTCCGAATACTGTAGCCAATATAGGCTGTGTCGTAATGGCTTCTACGTGGTGAAGCGAGGATTCGATTAAGGCAAGGCCGACAATCCCGATAACAGTAGAAACGAGGAAGGTCTTACCGATATATTTATATCCGAAGATCATA
The DNA here is from genome assembly GCF_020861455.1 of Bacillus sp. AF23. Classification (NCBI taxonomy): domain Bacteria; kingdom Bacillati; phylum Bacillota; class Bacilli; order Caryophanales; family Bacillaceae; genus Bacillus; species Bacillus sp. AF23. The sequence continues at coordinate 103,816 of NZ_JAJHVY010000010.1, read as the reverse complement.
AAAGGAATGTTTAAAATGACAACGAATACAGCGAAATTCAGAAAGGGGTTTGACATAAAGAGGTGGTCTAAAATAAGTGATACACCGATAATGCCTCCATCAATAAAATCATTGGGGACTAAAAATAATTCAATACTTACCGCCGCAGACGCAGCTCCAATCAGAATCATGATGACCCTGAATATAAAGTGGGTAAATGATTCTCTTTTGTGTTGTTTTGTTGGGGTCATAAAATCTCCTTTCCTGCAATAACTATTTTAAATAGACTATGACTCTATTTTACCATGAAATGCTGACACATTTTACTGATTTGCCCATACATTATGTCTGAGAGGTGGAATGTTCGATGATATTATTTCAAAGAATTATCTTGCAGAGGCTCAATCAAGCCACTGCTGAAGATTTATTGAAGTACTCTAAGCAATACGGAATCAGTCTGTCAAAACCGCAGGCAGTTGAAGTAGCAAACCTGTTATACGGGAAAAATGTGAATATTTTTAATGAGCAGGAACGTACGCGGCTGCTGAAACAAGTAGAATCCATTACTTCAAAAGAAACAGCCCAAACCGTTCATGAACTTTTCAAACAGTTCACAAACTAAAAAAAGGGGGGATCCAATCCCCCCTTTTTTATTGCTGTAAAATCTTTTCGAGTAATGTGTTGTCAAATTGCTTTTCTTTCAGCATTTGAATTTCAAAACGGTACGGCGGTTTTTTGTTCTTTTTATCTTCACCGACATACGGCGTTTCAAGAATTTTCGGGATGTCTTTTAATTGCTCATGATGAACGACATATTGCAATGCGTCAAACCCGATTTCCCCGAAGCCAATATTTTCATGACGGTCTTTTCTCGCGCCTTTGATATTTTTGCTGTCATTGATATGGAGCACTTTGATTCTGTCAATACCGACAATTTTATCGAATTCATTCAGCACTCCGTCAAAATCTTCGACAATATTATAGCCGGCATCATGTGTATGGCATGTGTCAAAACATACAGACAACTGCTCATTGTGTGTCACGCCATCAATAATTTGCGCAAGCTCTTCAAAGCTTCTGCCGCATTCAGATCCTTTGCCTGCCATTGTTTCTAATGCAATCTGCACATTTTGATTCGGATCAATGACTTCATTTAAGCCTTCAATGATTTTTTTAATGCCTTCTTCGGCTCCTGCGCCAACATGAGCACCCGGGTGAAGGACGATTTGCTTCGCGCCGATAGCAGCTGTCCGCTCAATTTCAGAGCGGAGAAAATCAACACCAAGCTCAAACGTAGCCGGATTGACCGTATTGCCAATATTAATAATATAAGGCGCGTGTACGATAATCTCGTCGATCCCGTTTTCCTGCATGTGAGCGCGGCCGGCTTCTATATTTAAGTCTTCAATTTTTTTTCGGCGCGTATTTTGCGGCGCACCTGTATAAATCATAAACGTGTTCGCCCCGTAAGAGACTGCTTCCTGACTTGCAGCCAGAAGCATATGTTTTCCGCTCATAGAGACGTGTGAACCTATTCTCAACAACCGGTTCCCCTACTTTCTTTTTTTAGATTGATTTCTTCGCTGTTTTTTCTTAATTTTCTCCATCTCGTAGCTCATTTTCTTTTTATATCCCGGCTTAACCTTCTTTGGCTTTTTCACGAGACGATGGGCGATTTCATCTGCTTCGTTCGGCGTCTTTTTACGCTTTTGGCGGCGCTGGCGGTCATCGCCTTTTTTCCATTCGCCTTTTTCAATCTCCAGGTAATCAAACTCAATACCCATTTTCTCAAGCTTCACCAATGCATCCTCATCAGAAAGCTCATAAATTGTCATGGCCTGTCCTGAAGAACCCGCGCGCGCTGTTCTGCCCACACGGTGAACATAGAAATCAAGATCATCAGGCAGTTCATAGTTGATGACATGGCTGACACCTTTAATATCAATACCTCTTGCGGCGAGGTCAGTTGCAATTACATAAGTGAATTCCAAATCATTAATCTGCTTCATGACTTTTTTCCGCTCACGAGGCGTTAAGCCGCCGTGCAAAAGTCCGATTTTCATACCTTTGCCCATCAAATATTTGGCAATATGGTCGGCAGTGTTTTTCGTATTGGCAAACACAATGCCTAAGTATGGGTTCAGATTAGACATGATATCGAAAAGGAGCTTTTCCTTATCACGGTGCTTTGAAGGAATAAGGATATGCTCGATTTTTGCAGCAGTGACCTGTTTCGGCTCCACGTGGGCATATTTCGGGTTTTCCATGTATTTTTTCAAAAACGGTTTCAGCTTTTCCGGGATCGTTGCCGAGAACACAAGCATCTGCAGATTCTCTGGCATGCGTGAACCAATGTAATCAACATCTGCAAGGAACCCCATATCCAGCATTAAATCTGCTTCATCAATAACAAGAGACTCAGCTTTATGAACACTTAGTGCCTGTTCTTTGATTAAATCCGCAATCCGTCCCGGCGTTCCGACGACTAGATGCGGCTGCGTTTTCAGTTTATCAATGGCTTTCTGCTTATCTGTGCCTCCGATAAAACATTTCGAACGGATCGAATCGCCTTCTGCACCTTGCGTGATTTTCAGCGCTTCCTGATAAATCTGGTTGGCAAGCTCGCGCGTCGGAGCCGTGATGACCACTTGAACGACATCCTTAGCAGGATCAATTTTATTTAACAAAGGAAGTAAGTAAGCGTGAGTCTTTCCGGTTCCCGTCTGAGACTGTCCGATGACGCTTTCTTTTTTTAATACAGCAGGAATCAGCCTTTTTTGAATATCAGTCGGTTCATAAAAACCAAGGCGATGTACTGCATCTATAATAAACGGTTTCAATTCATACACATCAAATTTAGTTTCTTTCATTTTTCCCAGCTCCTTAAAGCGGCACATTATGTGTCCATCATCACATTATACCCGATTTACCTTAAAAACACCACGTTTGGAAGGCGTTTGTTTTATTCAGATAAGGAAAGCAAATACCGAAACCCATGCATATTGTAATAGCAGAGAGAACTGAAAGGAGGTACAAGTATGTTTTCACAGCAGCAGCCAATGAGAAACTATCCGCAGCCGGGTCCGCCCCGCCCTATGCAAAACCAGCGCATGATGGGAAGAGCAGCGCCTGAAATGCGAAGGCCTTCATTTGGTCCGCCGCAGCAAAGTTTCCAGCAATCAGGGCAGCAATTTCTTCCTCAGCCAAACGCCGGAGCAAGAAATGGGGCGGGCACAGGCTTAAAAGGGATGCTGTCCAAATTTTTGCCCGGCGCAGGAGGCACAGGGGCCCCCGGAGCAGCCGCAGGCGGAGGAGCAGGTCTGCAAGGCATTCAAAATCTCGCTAATCCGGCATCGTTATCCAGTATGCTCAACAATGTGCAAAAAGTGCTCGGCATGGCGCAGCAAGTCACCCCTATGATCCAGCAGTACGGACCCTTAGTCCGCAATCTGCCGGCAATGATAAAGCTTTACAGTCAATTAAGCAAAAACGATGATACAGAGGGCACTGAAGAAGAAACGAAGACAGAATCGGATGAAAGTGCAGAAACAGAAAAGAAAACTGCGTCCAGCGACTCTGCCGAAAAGAAAAAATCAAAAGCAAGCAGTTCATCACCTGCAAAAAAAACAGAAGCACCGGACTTGAAGGAACAAGAATCAAAAACATCTGTCTCAAAGAAAAATGAAACGCCCTCTCCTTCCTCGAAAAAAACATCAGGCAGTTCAAAGCCGAGATTATATATTTAACATTCTTTGATATCTGGAGTGAGTTTGGCTATAATGGAGATCAGAAGAATGCAAGATTAGAGCCGTTTGATTACGGCTTTTTATATTGCCTTTACTCACTTCTGTATTGGAGGACAACCGAAAATGGACGTAATTAAAATTTCGCCGCGCGGCTATTGCTATGGTGTTGTTGACGCTATGGTAATCGCTAAAAACGCGGCACTGGATAAAAGCTTGCCAAGACCCATTTATATACTCGGGATGATTGTTCATAATAAACACGTCACTGATGCGTTTGAGGAAGATGGCATTTATACATTGGACGGCGCTAATCGACTGGACATCCTGAAGCAGGTTGACAAAGGAACTGTCATTTTCACAGCGCACGGCGTTTCTCCCGAGGTTAGACGAATCGCCGAAGAAAAAGGTTTAGTCGCAATAGATGCTACATGTCCGGATGTAACGAAAACACACAATTTAATCTTAGAAATGAAAGAAAAAGGATACCACGTAATCTATATCGGCAAAAAAGGCCATCCGGAGCCGGAAGGAGCGGTTGGCGTTGCGCCTGATATCGTTCACTTGGTTGAAACGCCGGAAGATGTCAAAAATCTCGATATCCAAGCTGAAAAATTGATCGTAACAAACCAAACGACAATGTCTCAATGGGATGTTCACGATATTATGGAGTTTGTGAAGGAAAAATATCCTCACGTTGAATATCACCAAGAGATTTGCCTGGCTACTCAGGTGCGGCAGGAAGCTGTATCGGAACAGGCGAAAAAGGCCGACTTAACGATCGTTGTCGGCGACCCGAAAAGCAACAATTCAAACCGGCTCGCTCAAGTGTCAGAGGAAATAGCCGGAACAAAAGCGTACCGAATCGGCGATCTAAGCGAATTAAAATTGGAATGGCTTAAAGGCGTAAATACCGTTGCCGTTACTGCCGGAGCTTCAACACCGACACCGATCACCAAAGAAGTGATTCGCTTTTTAGAACAGTTTGATCATGAAAACCCATCAACTTGGACAATCGAACACAATGTCCCGCTTAAAAAAATCCTTCCGAAAGTGAAAGCAAAAAACTGAGGCCCTCACAGCCTCAGTTTTTTTTATAGAAAAGTAAATGGATTTGTATCCGTTTCAGAAATAAAGATATTGACGTCTGCTTTTTTATCCTTACACATTGACGTCAGTTTTTTTGTGACGCCTTCTTTCATGATTTTTTCAGCGTAATGGCCTGGATCAATGACATTCAGACCAAGCATCATCGCATCATGGGCAACATGGAAATATAGATCACCTGTAACGTAAACATCTGCGCCTTTTCGTTTTGCCTGGTGGATATACTTGTTCCCATCTCCTCCGAGAACAGCTACTTTCTTCACCATGCTGTCAGCCTGTCCCACCATTCTGACGCCGTTCACTTGAAGCTTGTCTTTCACAAACAAAGCGAATTCCTGAAGCGTCATTTCATTTTTAAGTGTTCCGACACGGCCTAGCCCTTTTTCAGCTGGTGACTGTTCGACAGGATAAACATCATAAGCCACTTCTTCATATGGATGGCTTTTTATCATTGCGTTTATAACGGCTTTTTCTATGCTTTTAGGAAACACAGTCTCCAGTCTGACTTCATGAACGAGCTCAAGCTCTCCTACCTCTCCGATAAAAGGCTGTGCGCCGTCCAGTGGCTTAAAGCTGCCAATGCCCTCAGATGAAAACGCACAATGGCTGTAGTCACCGATATGGCCTGCCCCCGCATTTCCCAGCGCTCCTCTGACCTGCTCCTCATATTCTTTCGGCACGTATACGACCAGCTTTTTAAGAGGATCGGTATAAGTAGGAGCCAATACTTCAGTTTCACTCAGCTCCAAGGCCTCAGCAAGCAGATCATTTACGCCGCCGTCAGCAACATCTAAGTTAGTATGAGCCGCATAGACAGCGATATCATGCTTCAAACACTTTTCAATCAGCCTTCCGCCGGGCTGATCAGTTGAAATATGCTTTAGCGGCCGGAAAATAGGAGGATGGTGCGCAATGATTAAATCAACATCTTTTTCAATCGCTTCATCGACAACGCTTTCCAATACATCCAGCGTAACCATCACATTTTTAACCGGTTTATTTAAACTGCCGATTTGCAGACCGATTTTATCGCCCTCAACTGCATAGGCTTTCGGAGAAAATTGTTCAAACAGCTGGATGACTTGCTGTCCGTTTACCGTTTTAGCCATGATCGATAACCTCCTTTAATAGCTTCATTCGATCGGTTAGTTCCTTCAATTTCTGTTTGTTATCTTCAGATGTTGCAGCACGGCTGATCTGCTCATATATGTTTTGAGTATGGTGAAGCTCTTGTGTCCATTTTTTCAAAAATACAGCATTCTTTTCTTTTGCCAAAAATGGGCCTACGAGCATTCCGGCCGGCAAAGAAATTCCTGCATAAGCTGCATCTCTGTCTCCGGCTTCGGCCACAAGCACCTCATAGCACTTTCCGTCTTCCTCAAGAATCACTTCATTAATAAGTGCGTATCCTTCTTTATACAGCCACTCTCTAATGTGAACGGCATGAATATTCGGCTGTAAAATAAGCCGTTCTTTGCCTGTCAGTTTTTCTTTGCCTGCTTCTAAGATATGAGCGATCAGTGACCCGCCCATTCCGGCAATTGTTATGGCGTCAGCCTCACCTTTCTGAAGCACTTCCAGGCCGTCTCCTTGCCTTACCGTTATGTGTGCGCTTAAGCCCGATTTTTCGACCTGCCGTTTGGCAGACAAGAATGGACCGTCTGTTATTTCTCCAGCAATAGCTTTGCTGGCTTTATGATTCAGCACCGCATAACAGGGAAGGTAAGCATGGTCAGAGCCAATATCCGCTACTACTGCTCCATCCGGTATGTACTCCGCTACTGTTTGTAATCGTTTTGATAATTTTAATTCGTTCACTAGTCATCACAACTTTTCTCAATCATTTTTTCCTTTTCTATCATATAAAAAATCAGCCCGGAATCCAAGCTGAGCGAATGATTTTCAGTTTATTTCTTTGCAGGAACAACATGAAGTATGGGATGACGGACAAAAATAAAAGGCTGTCGAGAACATCTCGGCGGCCTGAGAACGTATAAGGAGAAAGATACATCCATTATTTAATTTTAGACACCCATTCTGCCATGTCATCAAGCTTATCAGCCGGAACAAGACCGGAAGGCATTCCATTACCGCCTTTTTCAATCTTTGTTTTGATTTCAGCGACATCCTTTTTATTCCCTACACCTTTTAAACTCGGACCCGAAACTCCTTCATAATTTTCCCCGTGACACGAGATACAATTCGCCTTGTAAATATCTTCCGGTGAAGCGTTTGCATCATCTTTTTCAGCAGACTTGCTTTCTCCCCCACTCGCAATCTCGCGAGAGTCATCAAGCCCCTTTACTGATAAAAAGAAAGTCAGACCAATTCCTAAAACAGCGATCAGTAAAAATGGAATAAGCGGATTCCATTTCATTTCCCTTCCCCCTTTATGATCCTTCCCCCTATGTAAACACTTCTAATTCTAACTTATTTTTACAAAAAGTAAATGGATTGGCATACAAAAGTTTTTTATTCACACTTTATACAAAATTGAATCAAATCATGCCTATTTCTCTAACAATCCTTTTATTCTATTGTATAATGTATTGTATACGCTTACAATAGAAAATATGGATTGGTATATTGAAATTTTTCATCACAATGTTCATTTGCAAATGACATCATTTTTCAGTAAAATAAAGACATATTATCCATATATCTTCTTAAAAAAAGAAGAACGGATCTGCAAGACCCGTTCCATCTTATTCTAGAAAATCTTTCAAACGTTTACTTCTGCTAGGATGTCTTAGTTTCCGCAGCGCTTTCGCTTCGATTTGTCGAATACGCTCTCTCGTAACTCCAAATACCTTGCCGACCTCTTCCAATGTTCTTGTACGTCCGTCATCAAGACCGAATCGAAGCCGCAATACATTTTCTTCACGATCTGTTAACGTATCAAGCACGTCTTCAAGCTGCTCTTTCAATAGCTCGTATGCCGCGTGATCTGAAGGTGAAGTAGCCTCTTGATCTTCGATGAAATCACCAAGATGGGAATCATCTTCTTCACCGATCGGTGTTTCAAGGGACACTGGCTCTTGTGCTATTTTTAAGATTTCACGTACTTTTTCAGGTGTTAAATCCATGTCTTCCGCAATTTCTTCAGGTGTTGGCTCTCTGCCTAAGTCTTGCAATAGCTGACGCTGTACGCGGATTAATTTATTAATGGTTTCAACCATATGAACGGGGATCCGGATCGTTCTCGCCTGATCGGCAATGGCGCGTGTAATCGCCTGTCTGATCCACCACGTAGCATACGTACTGAATTTATAACCCTTACGGTAATCAAATTTCTCAACGGCTTTCATCAGACCCATGTTACCTTCTTGGATCAGGTCAAGGAACAGCATTCCGCGTCCGACGTACCGTTTGGCGATGCTGACAACAAGCCGCAGGTTCGCTTCAGCCAATCTGCGTTTGGATTCTTCATCACCTTCTTCAATTTTTTGCGCATAGGCGATTTCTTCCTTTGCAGAAAGAAGGTTAACCCGGCCGATTTCCTTTAAATACATACGGACTGGGTCATTGATTTTGACACCAGGCGGTACACTTAGGTCATTAAGGTCAAATTCTTCTTCGGCTTTGGCAAGCTGCTGAATATTAGGATCTTCTGTTTCTTCATTCTCACTAATTAATTCAACACCTTGTTCACCTAAAAATTCATAATACTCATCCATTTGGTCTGATTCAATCTCAAAGCTGGACATACGCTCAGCAATTTCTTCATATGTCAAAACGCCACGTTTTTTACCAGACTCGGTTAATTGTTCTTTCACTTGGTCGAATGTTAATTCAGTTTCGTGGGTTTGTTTATCAGCCATTATGGATCCCTCCTTCCAAAGCTTGCAACGAATTCTAAAAGCGGTATGATTCTTATTCGGTCCATTCAGGCGTTTTCTATGTGAACTGCCTTTAACAATGTGCGAATAATGAAATGACAATTCATGATGAGGTCAAGCGATCTATTTGCTCCTCCGCAAGGAATCATTGCCAATGAAAGTCCTCATCAGTTGTCCCGGTTATTTTAAAGATCGGTTCAAAGTAACGATTTCTTGAGCCAGAGATGCCGCTCTCAAAAAATCTTTTTGCCTTTCGGCTTCGGCTCTTTCCGCCTCTTTTTCTTTTATCATTGACCATTTTCTGTGATTCAACACTTTTTTCACATAATCTGATAACTCGGCCTCGCTGAGTTCTTGATTAATCTGAAGCATTAAAATATCAGACAGTAACTGGCTTATATGATCATCCGTCACCCTGGCCATAAGGTGCTGAGGCGTCAGCTCGGCCCCCTCTTCATAAAAAGCGTACAAATAGGCGGCCAAAGCGCGGTGTTCATCAATATTAAATTCAAACCCGACCCGGTCAATGACTTTTTTTATGACGCCCCTGTCACGAAGCATATGCGCCAGTAAAAGCCTTTCTGCATTTTCATACGCCGGGCGCAGCCGTTTTTGCCTTGCCTTAGTTGTCAGATGCGCTCTTCTTGTTTTCGTTTCACCGCTGCTGTCAGCAGGTTTGTTTTGCCTGCCGAATACAGTCAGCTGCTCAGTTAATGACTCCTGGGAAATCGAAAATTCGGAAGCAAGCTGTTTCACATAGACTTCCTGTTCAAGTGATCCTGACAGCGCACTGATTTCTTTAAGCACTTCTTTAATGTAGGCTAATCGATCGCCTTCATCGGCCAGGTTCTTTCCTTTGCGGAAATATTGCATTTTAAACGCCATTACCGTAACGCTTGCATCGACAATGTCGTTTTTGAATTTTTCTCCGCCGTACTGTTTAATGTAATCGTCAGGGTCCAATCCGTCAGGGATCATAGCGACTCTGACTTTACAATCTTTTTTCTGAAGAAGCTCCGCAGCTTTCAAGGTGGCTTCATATCCGGCTTTATCAGAGTCATAGCAAAGAATGATTTCCTCCACGTTTCTTCTCAGAATCTTTACATGATCATCTGTCAGAGACGTGCCCATCGTCGCTATACTCTCTTTTACGCCTGAGTTTACCGCTGATATGACATCAGCGAATCCCTCGAATAAGACAGCTCTTTCCTGCTTTCTGATATGAAGCCGGGCCTTGTGAAAATGATAAAGCAGCTTGCTTTTATGAAAAAGCGGCGTTTCCGGACTGTTCATATATTTTGGCTGCTGGCTGCCAAGCGCTCGGCCTGAGAAAGCCACAACAGCTCCATGATGGTCATGGATCGGAAACATGATCCGGTTTCTGAAACGGTCAAAATATCCGCTTCCGTCTTCGCGTCTGATTAGCAGACCCGCTTTTTCCATTTGTGTTTCACTGAAGCCCCGCTTGACGAGAAATTTTGTTATGAAATCCCAAGAATCAAGAGCATAGCCGATTTGAAATTCATCAATCAGCTCTTTTGTAAACCCTCTTGCAAGCAAATAATCCAGCGCTTCTTGACCTTCTTTTGTATTTATTAACAAATGGTGGTAAAATTTCTTCAGAAGCTCATGAGCCTCCGCCATTTTTTGTTCTCCGGAGGATTCTGGCCGGACTGCGGTGTGAACCGTTATGTCATCTGGAAAATCAATGTGGTATTTGTCCGCAAGGTGGGAAACCGACTCAGCAAACGAATAGCCCTCCATCTGCCTCAAAAAGGAGAAAACATTGCCGCCCGCTCCGCAGCCGAAGCAATGAAAAATCTGTTTGTCTGGCGATACGGAAAACGAAGGTGTGCTTTCTCCGTGAAAAGGACAGAGTCCAAAGTAGTTTCGGCCTTGCTTCTTTAATTGAACATAATCACCTATGACTTCAACGATATCTGCCGACTTTTGCACCTTGTCTACAATTTCATCTGGTATCCGATTTCCCATCTTATAACACTCCGTCGTACATTATTCGATGTTTTAGTGCAAAATCCCTTCATCGTTCGACAGGATTTTTTGCAGCAGTGTAACAAATCGTTCTCGATCTTCATGATTCAATTTTTTAGGCCCTTTGGCATATATGCCTTTTCTCCTTTGTTTGCCGGAAACATGACGGCCTTCAAGGGCAAAATCAATCGTATCTTCCTTGTAAAGACGCCCTCTCTCCGACATGACGGTGACATTCCTGTTCACAAGCAGGGATGCTAAACCAATATCCTGCGTCACCACGACATCTCCCGGTTTTACATGATTTGCGATATATAAATCAGCAGCTTCTTTATGAGGATCAACATACTTCCATTTTTCTTCCTGACTTCTGGAAAGCTGGTAATGTTCAAATGAAGCGACAAAAAGAACTTGAACTTCATAATCGGATGCTGTTTGTAAAATTTCGTCTTTTACGGGACAAGCATCAGCATCGACAAAAATCGTCTTTTCTTTTTCATTAAGAAGAGTAATTCTCCATCCCTCCATTAAACTCCTGCATAAAAGCAAGCAAAATCGCACACCCTGCAAAAATGCGGGTGTATATGAATTTGTCGAAAAATTTCCGGGAGAAATTCTTGACATCTTACCCATAATAGTTTATTCGTATCACACTAACCTTAAACCTAAAATTAATCATTTTATCACAATTTTTTATTATAATACAAACTTCACAAAGATGCTATTGTTTTTCATTATTCCCTTTTGGCAAAGTCAAAAACCCAGGATAGAGCGTCCTGAGTTACATGTTTTTCGTTTTGAGATGATGGATAATATTTGCTGTTTCTTCTACTGCTTTATTTGAAACATCTACAACCTGGCAGCCGATTCGATCCACGATCTTTTCGAAATATTCCAGTTCCTCTTTAATTCTGTTGATATTTGCATAGATGGCCTTGTCATTGAGGCCAAGCGATTTTAACCGTTCTTTTCTGATATGATTCAGTTTATCCGGACTGATCTTCAGGCCGATGCATTTTTTTGGGTCAACATGAAAGAGCTCTTCCGGCGGGTCAACCTCCGGAACAATCGGAACATTGGCAACCTTCAGCCGCTTGTGGGCAAGATATTGAGATAACGGTGTTTTAGAGGTTCTCGATACACCGATCAAAACGATATCAGCTTTTAAAATACCTCGTGGGTCACGCCCATCATCGTATTTAACAGCAAATTCAATCGCTTCGACCTTTTTGAAATAATCTTCATCAAGCTGGCGGACCCGTCCCGGTTCATATTTGGCCGTTAAACCGTAGGCTGTTTCCATTTTATCAATTAACGGGCCGATAATATCATAATATAAAACATTTGCTTTATCCGCTTCGGCAATCAAATATTCTCTTATTTCCGGCACCACAAGTGTAAAACAGATAATGCCTCCATCTGCTTTTGCAAGTGAAATCACTTCATTGATAGTGCCAATGTCTTCAACATAAGGAATTCTTCTTACATGTGTATCATCCGCTGAGCCGTTAAATTGGCTTAATGCAGCTTTGACTACCAATTCGGCCGTTTCACCGACGGAATCCGATACAACATAGATGATGCGGTTATTCATATTATCCCCCCGTTAGTCTGCGCTCTTATAGGATTTCATTTTCTGATAAACTGACAAGTATTTTGGTCATATTCGTTTTCGTCACTCTGCCGATCACTTCATATCCCTTATCGGTATCTTTGATGACAGGCAGCGCATCGATTTGTTTTTCAATTAAGTGCTTTGCAATGTCCATCACATAATCCTCGCGTCTGCACACTGTAATATTCGGCATTCTAGTCATAATAATGTGCACAGGGACAGAAGTAAGCTCCTGCTGGCCGATGCTGGCTCGTAGTAAATCCTTTCGTGAAAGCACTCCGACTAAAACAGCATCACGGTCCACTACAAACAGAGTACCTACATCTTCTAAAAACATGGTGCAAATCGCATCATATACAGAAACGTTCTCGTGAATAACGACGGGGATAGATTGAAAGTCTTTCACCTGAAGCTTTTTCAGTTTATCTGCCAAAAGCTGCGTGCCGGTTTTTCCAGTATAGAAATAACCGACTCTCGGGCGCGCCTCAAGGAAACCTGACATGGTGAGTATGGCTAAATCCGGACGCAGTGTTGCTCTCGTTAAATTCAGCTGTTCGGCAATATGCTCCCCTGTAATCGGTCCGTTTTCTTTTACAATCTGCAAAATATGTTCTTGCCGTTTATTTAGTTCGATCGTACTCACCACCTTTTCACTTCGTATCTATGTAAAGAAATAATAAACCATATTATAACGTAAATGCTTTGTAATCAAACAAAAAAACGTTCAAATGGGGAAAAGACGATTACCGATCACACAGCAACCGCCTTTTCTTTCTTTATTTTACAATAAGGGCATTCATATTAGCAAAGGACTTGATCTGATCCGCCAAGCTTACCATTTGCGCTAATCGGTTTGCCTTTAATGTCTCGTTATCAGCAATAACCATCGTATGGTCGAAATAAGCATCAATCGGTTCCTTCAAGGCCGCAAGGGAAGAAAGTGCCGCCTCATAATCCTTTTTGCTGAAGCTTTCCTGCAGATTTTGTTTAGCAGTTTGATAAGCTTCGTACAGCTTCGCTTCGTATTCATTTTCAAACAAATCAGGCTGAATTTCCGCGCGAACTCCTTTTTTGCTGATAGAGATCACTCGGCCTAAAGCTTCTGCTGTTTCCTTAAAGCCTGGCGCACCCAATTTTTGTTCCAGCACTTGCGCTTTGTGGAGCGCCGAATATGGCTCAAGCTCAGAGCTTTCCAGCACGGCATCTATTACATCATGTCTGATCTGCTCCGCATTTAAGACGTATTTTAGACGCTGAGTGAAGAAATCTAACAGTTCGGTTTCTTTTTCGGTTTGTACGAAAGTCAGCAGCTCTTCAAACGAAATGCCCCAATTCCGGTCAAGCAGAATAGCGACAATACCGCTCGCTTGGCGGCGCAAGCCATAAGGATCCTGTGAACCAGTCGGAATGACGCCAATAGAGAAGAAGGATGCGATTGTATCCAGCTTATCCGCCATGGCAACTACCGCCCCAGTGAAAGTGGAAGGCGTTTCTCCGCCTGCAGATCTAGGCATATAGTGTTCGTTGACAGCTGCGGCTACAGCATCATGTTCGCCAAGCATTCTCGCATACTTTTCACCCATAATTCCTTGAAGCTCAGGGAACTCATATATCATATGTGTCACAAGGTCGAATTTAGAAATTTCAGCAGCACGTTTCACATGTTTTAATGTATCTTCATCAGCTTGAAGACGGACAGCAAGCTTCTCTGCGATCGCTGTTACTCTTCTTACCTTATCAGCGAGAGAGCCAAGCTCTTCATGGAACACAATGTTTTCAAGCTTCTTCACATTTTCATCAATGTTCAGTTTCTGGTCTTCCTTGTAGAAGAAAGAAGCATCTGACAAACGGGCACGCAGCACTTTTTCATTGCCTCGCGCGACATTTTCGATCGCGTGGCTGTTTCCGTTACGGACTGTGATAAAGTAAGGCAGCAAATCTCCGTTTTTGTCTTTAACAGGGAAATAGCGCTGATGCTCTTTCATTGTCGTTACAAGCACTTCCTCAGGAATGGACAGAAACTCAGATTCAAATGAGCCGTAAAGAGCCGTCGGATATTCTACTAAATGATTGACTTCATCAAGGAGATCCTCGTCAACCGGAATACTCCAATTGTTTTCTTCGGCCATTGCTTCCAGCTGCGATTGAATCATCTGTTTGCGAACATTTGGATCAGCAATCACATGCTGCTCTTTCAGCTGTTCTTCATAACTTGAAGGTGATTCAATAGACACTTCATGCCCCAGGAACCGGTGCCCCTGTGTCGTCCGGCCTGACTCAACATTTGTAATTGCAAACGGAATGACATCCTGGCCAAATAAAGCGACAATCCATTTAATCGGACGGATATAACGCAGATCTTCATTTCCCCATCTCATATTTTTCGGGAAATGGAGGCTTGTGATTAAGCTGTTCAGTTCAGGCAGAAGCGTTTTGGTTTCTTGTCCTGCTTGGAATTTTTGCACAAAAACATATTCCGTGCCTTTTATTTCTTTCATGTACAAGTCTTCCACACTGGCACCTTGGCCTTTTGAAAACCCAATCGCCGCTTTTGTCCAGTTGCCGTCAGCATCAAGGGCGATTTTTTTCGCAGGCCCTTTTGCTTCTTCTTTTATATCATCCTGCTTTTCTGCTACACCCTTTACTAAAACAGCAAGGCGTCTCGGTGTATTAAAAAGCTTCACTTCACCGTGTGCAATATTTTTTTCTGCAAGCCAGCCTGTCAGCTTTTCGCCCAGCTGAACCATGCTTTCATTCAAAAAGCGCGCCGGCATTTCCTCTAATCCGATCTCTAAAAGTAAATCCTGTTTACTCATGAGAAGAACCCTCCCCTTTAAGCATTGGGAACCCTAGTTTTTCTCGTTCCTCATAATAGGTTTTTGCGACTTTTCTTGCTAAATTCCGCACTCTTCCGATATAGCCTGTTCGCTCTGTAACAGAGATTGCCCCTTTGGCGTCAAGAAGGTTGAATGTGTGCGAGCATTTAAGCACGTAGTCATATGCGGGATGCACAAGACCATTGTCCATTTGCTTGATCGCTTCTTTTTCATACGTGCTGAACAATTGGAACAGCATATCAACATCAGATGTTTCAAATGTATAAACGGAATGCTCGTACTCAGCCATCATGAATAAATCTTTCACAGTAAAGCCTGATGTCCACTCAAGATCAAATACATTTTCTTTATCCTGTATATAAGAGGCCAGACGCTCAATTCCGTATGTAATTTCCACGGAAACAGGCTTACACTCAAGTCCCCCAACCTGCTGGAAATACGTGAATTGTGTAATTTCCATTCCGTCAAGCCATACTTCCCAGCCAAGACCCGCACAGCCTAAAGACGGATTCTCCCAGTTGTCCTCAACAAAACGGATGTCATGCTCAAGCGGATCAATTCCGAGAGCGCGCAAAGAGTCTAAATACAGCTCTTGAATGTTATCAGGTGATGGTTTAATGATGACCTGAAATTGATGATGCTGATAGAGTCTGTTCGGGTTTTCTCCGTATCGGCCGTCAGCTGGGCGTCTTGACGGCTCAACGTAAGCCACTTTCCACGGCTCAGGACCGATACTGCGCAAAAATGTATACGGGCTCATCGTGCCGGCCCCTTTTTCTACATCGTATGCCTGCATGAGCACACAGCCTTCATTAGACCAATGCTTCTGCAGGGTTAGAATCATGTCTTGAATATTCATTTCAAGCACCTCCACTTTTCCTTCATAAAAATTGCTGCGGCAGCAACCAAAAAACTCCCGTCTCTATGCTTGCCAGCCGCAAACATAGGGACGAGAGTTCTCCCGCGGTTCCACCCTAGTTGCTGAGAACAAAATCCCAGCCTCTTTTTTAAAATTGCTCAAGAATGCCTTTCGTTGCGCGCTCATCCTTAGCTTACACCGTCCTAAGGTCGCTTTTATGAGGTAAACGCAAGTACTTCTTTCTCTCACTGCAACATATTTTATAATAAATGATCATATAAAAAGATGGGCCATATGTCAACTTTTGTTTTCACCCATAAGATGTTTCATGCTCTCCATTTGATCTAAAAAACGCTTCGATTTCAGATAAACCCCTGAATATTCTTCGTAGTACAAGTCAATAACTTGCTTTAATTCATTTTTCGTTTCCTGCTTTAAAGACACATTGCCAATCCTTGAAAGGTCGAAGTAATAAAACAGTCTCAAAAGCCTTGCCGTTTGCGGCTTAATCGGCACCTTGTAAGGGTCTTTGTCGAAGCAGCGATGGCAAATAAAACCGTTATCGCGAACAGAAAAATGGAATGTCCCATCCTGGCTTTTACAATGCACACAGTGATTAAGCTCAGGATACAGTCCCATCACAGCAAGCATCTTCATTTGAACAATGAAGGTAATAACATCCGGGTCTGTTCCTTCGTCAAGCTGTTTAAAGGATTCTAAAATAAATTCAAACAAATAGGGATTTGGTTTTTTTTCTTCTGTGCCTTTGTCAACGAGCTCAGCAATAAAAGCTGCATATGCAGTTAAAAACAAATCCTCTCTGATGCCTCTCATGCTGAGGATCATTTCACCCTGCTGAAGGGTTCCGAGGCCTGTTGTTTTCTGCATTAGGAATGAACCATACAAAAAGGGCTGGCTGACTGCTGATAAACGGCTGTTCGGTTTTTTGGCTCCTCTGGCCATAACACCTATTTTTCCGTGTTCTCTTGTCAGTAAAGTAACAATTTTATTCGTCTCTCCGTAATCATTGGTACGAAGAACGATTCCTTCACATTTTGTCAGCATTTCCGCACCTTCCTAAAACAGGAGCGGTCAAGAGGTCTATAAAATTGGAAAATCAAATCGGGCTAGCTCATCTTCTAGTTCTTCGGGTCTTTCCATGTTCTCTTTTTCCAGTTCTTTAAAAAGAAGATACGTATCAACATTTCCTGTTTGAGAAAATACGTTCCAGGTAAAATTCAACACAAGAAACCCACCTTTCTGTAGTTAAACTAGCTTACCTAAACTCCAAATTCTTACCTTTATCTTGACCAGATGTCCTCCATTTCATGTTAAACAAAATTTGCTAATGTATCCCTGTTCATGTGAGATAATGACACAGCAAGTGATTAATATTCATCCTCTTTAAAGCCGAAGTCGCGAAGCTGGGACATTTTGTTACGCCAGTCTTTCTGCACTTTTACCCACAATTCTAGATAGACGCGGGAACCTAAGAGGGCCTCGATATCCGCTCTCGCTCTTTTTCCGACTTCTTTCAGCAGGCTGCCTTTTTTCCCGATGACAATGCCTTTTTGAGAATCCCGTTCGACCACAATTGTTGCCGCAACGTGCACGGATCCGTTGTCTTGCCCTTTAATCGATTCGATGCTTACCGCAATGCTGTGCGGGATCTCTTCCCTTGTCAGATGCAGCACCTTTTCCCTGATCAGCTCAGAAATGATAAAGCGCTCCGGATGATCGGTCACCTGATCACTCGGATAAAACTGCGGACCTTCAGGCAAATATGCTTCAATCTGCGCCAGCAATGTTTCAATGTTATTTCCCTCTAATGCAGAGATCGGAACAATTTCCTTAAAAGGATATCGCTTGCGGTATTCGTCAATTAGCAGAAGCAATTGATCAGGATGGATCTTGTCAATTTTGTTTACGATTAAGAAAACAGGTGTCGAGGTATTCTGCAGTTTCTCAATAATGAACTCGTCGCCCTTACCATAGCCTTCCTCAGCATTGATCATAAATAAGATCAAATCGACTTCTTTTAATGTATTTTGCGCCACTTTCATCATAAAGTCCCCAAGCTTATGCTTAGGCTTATGAATTCCTGGTGTGTCAATAAAAATCGTTTGTGATGCGCCTGTCGTTAATACCCCTTGCACCTTATTTCTTGTTGTTTGGGGTTTATCACTCATGATCGCGATTTTTTGGCCGATCACTCTGTTCAAAAAAGTAGACTTTCCTACGTTTGGTCTTCCGATAATGGATACAAATCCTGATTTAAAGCTTTCGTTCGTCATGTAAATCCTCCGATGAAAATGCGCCTGGCAATAATTCTTCTGCAGTCATTTCTTGTATTTGTCCTTGTAAATTGGTCAGCACGATAATAACGTCCTTTGTGCAGAGCTCAGAAATCACCTGCCGGCAGGCTCCGCACGGTGATACTGGTCCCGGGGTGTCAGCAGCTACTGCCAGCATCTGAAACTCAGTATCGCCTTCAGAAACAGCTTTAAACAAAGCGGTACGCTCAGCGCAGTTGCACATGCTGTATGCCGCATTCTCTATATTGCAGCCTCTGTACACTTTTCCATCTTTGGTAAGAAGAGCGGCTCCTACTTTAAACTTGGAATACGGTGCATATGCCATGTCACGCGCTTTTAAAGCTTCTGTTATCAATTTCTGTCTGTTCATGTGTACATGTTCCTCTCTTACCTATAATGGTACCGCTATCACTTTATATTTTACATAATGGCGCTCCTTTTTTCACGCCCATTTCTAAAAATGTAAAATAAATGTAAGAATTTTCAGCCATACAGCTTTGGCAAAAAAATAAGTAAACCAATAATACACGAAATCATGGCAAAAACGCAAACAGCCCCGGCAGCAGCGTCCTTAGCCGCCTTAGCAAGCGGGTGATGTTTATCTGTTACTAAATCAACCGTGTGTTCAATAGCTGTATTTAAAAGCTCCAGTGAAAGCATTCCGCCAATCAAAAGAAAAATAATAGCCCACTCTGTCAGGCTGAGATTAACGAGAAAACCGCAAATGATAACGGCGCAGGCAGCCGCGGCATGAAATTGAAAATTCCGCTCCGTCCGCGCCGTTCTCCATATGCCCCGCCCTGCGTGCACGAAGCTCATTAGGAATCGCATCAGCTCATTTCTATGATCTCTTGAGTCCATAGGCGTCCAGCAAATCCTTTTGCTTAGTAAACATCTCCTCTTCTTCCTCTTTCGTCATATGGTCATATCCCAAAAGATGCAGGAATCCATGTACCGCTAGAAAGCCAAGCTCTCTCTTGAAAGAATGGTTATATTCTTCAGCCTGCTCTCTTGTACGATCTGCACTGATGATAATATCACCTAAAACCGGCGGCATTTCAGCACCGACAATTTCAACTTCGTCTTCTCCCTCTTCTTCAAGAGCAAAAGAGATGACGTCTGTCGGCGTATCCTTTCCCCGATACTCTTTATTGATCTGCTGAATGTCTTCATTGGTAACGATCGTGACAGAAACCTCAGCCTGATCCTGAACTCCTTCGCGCTCAGCGGCAAATTGAAGCAGATTTTCTACTTCTTTAAGCATCTCTTCAGAGACACTTCCGGTTTCATCTACGATATCAATCAATAAACTCATCTATTTCACCTTCTTAGTAGCCTCCGGATATTCAATCCGGGAGTGGAAAATTCCTTTTAATGTTGCACAAAGCGTTTTTGCGATTGTATCAAGCTCTTTAAATGTCAAATCGCATTCACTAAACTGTCCGTCCTGAAGCTTATCGGATATAATGCCCCGGACAAGCTTTTCAATTCGTTCAGGATTTGGATTATGCATCGATCTGACAGCCGCTTCGACACTGTCTGCCACTGATATAATCGCGGCTTCTTTTGACTGCGGCTTCGGCCCCGGATAACGGAATTCTTCCTCTGTAATCTGATCGCCTTTTTCCTTCGCTTTATAATAAAAGAATTTCAAAAGAGAGGTCCCGTGGTGCTGCTCAGCAATATCCACAAGTTCCTTTGGAAATTTATAGCTTCTCAGCATATTCGCCCCGTCAGTGGTATGCGAAATAATGATATTTTTACTGAGCTGCGGAGAAAGCTTATCATGCGGATTGTCAATATTCATTTGGTTTTCAATAAAATACTGCGGCCGCTTTGTTTTTCCGAGGTCGTGATAATACGCACCGACTCTTGCAAGCAAACCATTTGCCCCTACCGCCTCGCAGGCGGCCTCTGACAAATTGGCGACCATGACGCTGTGGTGATATGTACCTGGTGTTTCTGTCAGTATTTTTCGAAGCAGCGGATGGTTAGGGTTAGACAGCTCGATAAGCCTCATTGTGGACAAAATGCCGAAACCTGTCTCAAAAAACGGCATAAGTCCGATAATTAATACGGAGGAAGCAAAACCCGACACAACCCCCATCAGCATTAGCGTCCCGATTTCCAAGCCTGACAGCGCGGTGTTTTGGATCAATAATAGAGATAGAACCACAATCATATTGATAAACGCCACAAAAAGCCCGGTCTGCAAAATTTTTGATCTGCCATTGTGTTTTCCTAAAAACAAAACACCGGAAATACCGCTGATCAAATAATAAATACCAATGACATAATTAAATGTTCCTGTCACACCTTGATTAAACATCATACTTCCGCAAATCGCAAGAATGATACTTCCTAAAATAGCGATTCGTTCATTCATCAGCAGCTTGATTAGGATTGCACCGGCCGCAATGGGGACAAGATAGCCAATATTGTTATATTCCATCTTTTGAAATAAACTGACAACCTCCATAATAACAAGCAAAAGCGTTGTAATAATGGAGAATAATAGGATCGACTTGTTTTTGAATTTCAGATTTTGATTCTGTTTTTCGAAATAGTAAACGAGTGTAGCGATGAAAAGCCCGATCATGATCAATAGGCCGCTAATCGGCTTGAACAAATTGGAGTTATTTAACAATCCGGTCAGCTCAAGTTTTCTGTACACTTCCCGATCAATGAGGTCATTTTCTTCCACGAGCACCTGCCCCTGTTTGATCTGAACCTGCTGAACATTGTCTGACGCTTCCTGGCGTTTTGCCTCTGTTGCTTTTGGATCGAAGACGTAATTCGGAATAATGGCGTAACGCCCGATTTCCGTGGCGGCTCCCAAATATTTAGACGGGATAGAATTACTCTTCAGTTCTTTTTGCACTTTATCTTTTGCTTCAGATAATTTATCCGACGGGATTTCACTGCTCATCACTGAGTTTACTGCTGTTATGACAGTATCTCTGACAAATGAAAAATCTTCATGGTCCGCCTTCAGCAAAGTCTTGATGGCATCCTCTGATATAGAATCATTCACATCTGACGTCAGCTTATTTTTCACCGACTTAATCATTGTTTTTTCTGATGGTGAACTGCTGTCTTCTTCTGCTGATTTTTTCACTTCACTGATACTGTCGAATATCGATGATACAAGATCAATTCGATTGTCTGTATAATCTTTCTTTAAGGTATACTGATCTTCGACCGCATCTTCAGCAGCTTGCTTTTTTTCCTCTGTCGCTTTTTGATCTTCCACAGTTGCCGGAGCATAAATGGTCTTGTCGCTGACTGAAAACAGGTCTAAATCAAGCGTTTCCGGCTTCACATGTACAAAAAGCAATGCGAACATAATCGCAGCCAGCAGAAGATACAGCAGTACATGCATGGAGCGGGCATTTTTAAAGCCGCGCCACTTTTTTGAGCCGCTTTTGGTCTTCCCCTTCTTTTTCAACACAAGAACCTCCTCTAGAAAATCAAGCTCATAAGCAAAAATGACCCGATAACGCGCGATCGGGTCATTCAGGATTAATTTTGCTTATCGTATGCTTCAATAATTTTCGCAACCAGCGGATGTCTGACCACGTCTGTCTGGTCCAGTTCAATCACAGAAATGCCGTCGATTTCTTTCAGCATCTCTCTCGCTACTGCAAGTCCCGATTTGACGCCTTTCGGCAGATCAATTTGGCTAACGTCA
The DNA here is from genome assembly GCF_020861455.1 of Bacillus sp. AF23. Taxonomy (NCBI): domain Bacteria; kingdom Bacillati; phylum Bacillota; class Bacilli; order Caryophanales; family Bacillaceae; genus Bacillus; species Bacillus sp. AF23. The sequence goes on along the minus strand of NZ_JAJHVY010000010.1, from coordinate 81,839 downwards.
CCTGTAATGATCATTTTAGAGCCAAAACCCAGTCTCGTCAAAAACATTTTCATTTGGGCAGGCGTAGTGTTCTGTGCTTCATCAAGTATAACATAGGCATCATCAAGCGTCCGGCCTCTCATATAAGCGAGCGGAGCGATTTCAATGACTCCTCTTTCCAGCAGCCGTTCTGTATGATCTGTTCCAAGCACATCATGAAGAGCGTCATACAGCGGGCGCAAATAAGGATCTACTTTCTCTTTGAGGTCACCTGGTAAAAAACCGAGGCTTTCACCGGCTTCTACCGCAGGTCTTGTTAAAATGATTTTTTTAATATGTCCGTTTTTCAATGCGTGGACTGCTTTTACGACAGCAAGGTACGTTTTTCCGGTTCCCGCCGGGCCGATGCCAAATACAAGATCATCTCGTTTCATGGCGGCCACGTATTCCCGCTGTCCCATGGTTTTCACACGGATCGGTTTGCCTTTTGCGTTTTTTGTAATTTCTTCTTCGTACATGCTTTCAAAATATTCAAGTTCATTCTTTTTTGCCATCTTGATGGCGGAAATCACATCACGTTCAGAGATCTCTATCCCCTTGCGAATTAATGCGAGAAGTGATCCCAGCAGCCTGTCGGCAATCTGAAACGATTCTTCATCGCCTGAAATATAAATCGTTTCGCCTCGCGTAATGATATTTACATCCAGATCTTTCTCCATCAGTGTCAAAAAAGAATCTTGATTCCCGAACAGTGAAAGCGCCTCGTCCGGGCTTTTCAGTTTTTGATTCATCGCAAGTAAATGTTCTGTCATTCTTCAGTCTCCCTGACAATAGGTGTGGTTTGAACGATATCTTCTATAACTTGGTAGAGAATAATCAACTTTACTTTACCATTCTCGACTGTCTGGTGCAAAACTTTTTCACTTTTCACCTCGCCGTCCTCGCCTATTTTACTCTCTACATCCCGTTTACCCATTTTGATTCCTTCTTGAACTGCTTCTTCTTTCGTATATTTTCGCAAAGCCTCTTCACTTTCTCTCGTTTGCTCTTTGATATAAGAAACAGGGAGCTCCAAACCGAGAAAATGAAGCGAATGCTTCTCTTGTTCTGTTTTTGGATGTTTTAATTCTTCTTTTTTAAGCGTTATCCCCCAGATTGGGAAAGCCCATGAGCCAAAAGAAAGCTTGTGCTTTGTCCTTACTTTGCCCGTATAGACGTTAAATAATGTTTCAAGGGGCACCGTTACTTCAGATCTGTACCAGGTCTCGCCGTAAATTTCAGCTTTAGAGGCGACTTCCTGCTGCTCATCTTCGCTTCCGATTAAGCCGGAGACAAGCATTTGCCCCTTTTCAACATGATCATGGATTGCGGCCATGGGCTGTCCTTTCTGGACAAACATTCTTGTAATGGTTGCTTTCTTTTTGGCGACAATGTGGCGCGGACTGACATACTTTTCTTTTTCAGGCTCATTTTTCTCTACAACTTTCATGTGGATGGTCGTGCCTTTCAAATCGACTCCGACCCAAGTGATATTGTCTATTCCGTTTGTTAACGATTTTTGTATTTTTTCGGGAGACTGCATTAAAAATTGCAATCGCCCTTTCTTGACGCCGATTTCCTTCAAATGCTGCATCATTTGGTGCTCCGTTTCAGGCTTTGCACCAGTCACTTCAATTTTCCATACCATATTGGAGAGCAAAAACAATAGGATAAAAAAAAGCGCAAAACCAATGGTAAAACCTAAATTCAGTTTGGATTTCAGCAATAAGAACGGGAACCCTTTTCGATTGATAAAACGGGCTTTACAGTCAAATTCTCTTCTGACACGCCGAAAGGCATGTACATCCTGAAGCTGTATATATAACAAGACGGCTTCTTTCTTTTTTTTCAGATGAAAGATCGGAATCCCTCTTCTTGTGCATTCATTAAGGAGCCGTTCAATGCCTCGTCCCGTCACTTCAAGCTGGACCTTACCACCAAAAAAAGACAGCCATTTATTTTTCACAACATTTCCCCCTCGGCTTTATGACTCAACATATCGAACGACATCAATCGTACCCTCCAAAAGTATTTCTTCCGGAAGAATCGCTTTGATCACAAAGTTTTTTCCTGATATGATGCACTGGCCCTGCTTCAGCATCAGCCTCACTTCATTCTCACTGAACAGCAGAAGACCTCTGTGGTTTTCTATGTAGATATGAAGTCTGCCGACCATTGTGATCCGCGGCAGATCCATCATAACGTCCGGGGGAATTTCCAATGCTCTTGTCAGCCAAGCTTTTAAACGATTCTTTCTTTGCCCCATACAAAAAGAACCCCCTTTCATCTCATATGTATGATTTGAAAGAGGGTTCTAACACTTAATTTTTGCGGGCTGCACGCATTGTGTGATGAGGTTTTTTTGCCCTTGGCGGACCGAATACCTCGCCTAAGACAATGCCTTGCACAACAGTGTCTTTATTGACCTGAAGCAGTTTTTGCTTGGTATACACAGCTTTATGTTTGGCGGCAGTAAGATCCCGCTCAAGCCCTTTCAGGTTTCTTTCCGTTTCCTTCCGTCTGTCTTCAGCTTCTTGTCTCATCTGTTCCAAGCGGTTTGGAATAGGAGCTGGCGTTTCTTCAGCTGATTGTTTATTTTGAACAGCAGCAGGTTTCATTGTCTGCGGCTTTTTTCTTTTTTGATTTTGATTGTTTTTTTCTTCTTCTTTTTTCACTTTGCCGAAAATCGTGGAAATAATTCCGATAATCGCTGCAATAACAAGCGGATTCGTCAGTATATCTTCCATCACTATTCTCCCTTCTGCATAGAGAGATTATGATTTGCGGTCTTCATCCGATTGGTCTTTCGTTAATTTACCGAATGAATCACGCATATCTGTGTCTGCATCAATGTTTTTAATATTCATGTAGTCCATGACGCCGATATTTCCTTCGCGCAGGGCTTCGGCCATCGCAAGCGGCACTTCCGCTTCGGCTTCAACCACTTTAGCTCGCATTTCTTCTACACGTGCGCGCATTTCCTGTTCTTGAGCAACAGCCATTGCACGGCGTTCTTCGGCTTTGGCCTGCGCAATATTTTTGTCGGCCTCTGCCTGATCCGTCTGCAAGATCGCCCCGATGTTTTTACCAATGTCAACATCAGCAATATCAATCGATAGAATTTCAAAGGCGGTTCCTGAATCCAGACCTTTACCGAGCACCTTTTGAGAAATCATATCAGGGTTCTCCAGCACTTTTTTGTGATTTTCGGATGAACCGATTGTAGATACGATCCCTTCGCCTACACGGGCTACAATCGTTTCCTCACCCGCACCCCCGACGAGGCGGTCGATATTGGCTCTTACTGTAATTCTCGCTTTCGCCTTCACTTCAATTCCGTCCATGGCAACACCTGCAATAAACGGTGTTTCAATGACCTTCGGATTAACGCTCATTTGCACGGCTTCCAAAACATCACGGCCGGCAAGGTCGATGGCTGCACAGCGTTCAAATGTAAGCTCAATATTAGCACGCTGAGCTGCGATAAGTGCGTTAACGACTCTATCTACATTCCCTCCGGCAAGATAGTGGCTTTCAAGCTGGTTTGTTCCAACGTCGAGTCCCGCTTTATGCGCTTTAATCAGCGGATTAACCACCCGGCTCGGTATGACGCGGCGTAGCCTCATCCCTATTAGAGTGAAAATGCTGATTTTAACTCCGGCTGCTAAAGCTGAAATCCAGAGCATAACAGGTACAAATGTAAAAAATACAGCTAAGACAATGATCCCTACTACGACAATAGCCAGTATCATTAATGTTGATGGATCCATGTTACTTCTCCTCGTTTCTGTTTAAATTTCTCTCACGACAATGCGCGAGCCTTCCACTTTGATTACTTTTACTTTTTTATCTTTCTCTGTAAATAATCCTTCAGATACCACATCAAGACGCTCGTCATCGATAATGACGGTTCCCGCGGGACGCAGCGGCGTAAAGGTCACGCCCTCCTTGCCGATTAAGTCCGTTCGCGTTTGGTTTGATACATAACCGCTCTCTGTATTTGTCGAATCATTTAATATAAATTTCTTAAAGAATTTCATACGCTTTCCCAACATCCTTGTCAGTAAAATGAAAGCTGTAATGGAAACAGCTGAGGCGATCAAGAGAGAAACCGCCATGACTGTGAAGCTTCCCGCGGCCAAAAATAAGCTCGCAACAATTGCTCCCAAGCCAAGTAAACCAATGATTCCTCCGGGGAGGAATATCTCCATCAGGATCAGAATCACCCCTGCTATAAAGAGGAGAACCGTTTCATATCCGGCAAGACCCGTTGCAAGATGTCCGTAAAAAAACAGGATCAATGCGATAAATCCTGCTGTTCCAGGCAGACCGACACCAGGAGAAAAAAGCTCAACAGTAAGACCTAAAAAGGCAATTGTCAATAAAATAGGAACAACAATCGGACTGGTTAGCCACCTTGCTGCCTTTTCTGCAAAGCTTTCCTCAGCATAGCTGATATGTGCATCTCCGTATCCAAGCTTCTTCACAAGCGCGGAAAGATTGTTAACAGTTCCTTCTGAATAGCCTACGTCAACAGCTTTTTCCGCATTCAGCGTAAGCAGATCTCCCTTCGGCGCGCCCGCTTCTCTTGCATCTACATCAGGGTCTGCCATGGCACGCGCATATTTTGGATCACGGTTGTTTTTTGCTGCAGCATCTTCCAGCTCCGCAAGCCAGAATGATTCAGCTTTTTTGTCAGCAGCATTGCCTTTACCGTCTATGATCGCCGCGGCTCCCATCTTTCCTCCGGGCGCCATATAAATGGCGTCAGCCTGTAACGCGATATATGCACCAGCAGACAATGCCCGTTTGTTTACATAAGCAGTTATCGGGATATCCGTTTCGTTGATCGTGTCCGCTATATCAATAGCTGATTTTACCAGTCCTCCCGGTGTGTTAATATCAAGAATAATATGGTTTGCATGCTGAGCCTCTGCATCTTGTAGCGAACGCGACAAAAACGAGGCGAGACCCTGTTCGACATTTTTTTCAACGGGAATGACGTAGACGGTTTGTTTTTCTGCTTTTGTGTGCAGCTGAACTCCTAATAATGATAGTAGAAATATGCTCAAAAGAGCCGCTCGGAATCCTTTTGTTTGAAGCAAGGGCGATGTATCCCTCCTTCCTCGTATATTAAGTGCCTTCTCTTCATACGTAACAAATGTATCAAAGGTTTCATTTTTTTATGTATAAAAAAAAGACATCTCTCTTAGAAAGATGTCCTTTTCTTTGCCATTTAAGACAGTTGACTGCTCACAAGCTTATTAATTAAACTTCCGTCAGCTTTACCTTTTACTTTAGGCATAATTGCCCCCATCACTTTGCCCATGTCCGCTTTTGAGCTCGCACCGACCTCCGCAATGGTTTCATTTACGATTGTACGCAGCTCTTCTTCTGATAGCTGCTGTGGTAAATAAACTTCTAAAATGTCCAGCTCTTTTTGAACTTTATCTACTAAATCTAAACGATTAGCGTTTGAAAATTCCTGGAGGGAGTCTTTACGTTGCTTAAGTTCACGAGAAAGGACAGTGAGTTCCTCATCCTCGGTCAAACTGTCTTTCTTAAGCTTAATTGCTTCGTTTTGAAGTGAAGCCTTAACCATTCGAACGACAGTCAATTTGTCTTTCTCACGGCTTTTCATATATAGCTTCATATCTTGGTTAAGTCGCTCAAGAAGACTCATAAATCCACCCTCTTTTAGAATTTGCGTTTTCTAGCAGCTTCAGACTTTTTCTTGCGCTTTACGCTAGGTTTTTCATAAAATTCGCGCTTTCTTGCTTCTTGCAAAGTACCTGTCTTTGATACACTGCGTTTGAAGCGACGAAGAGCATCTTCAAGCGATTCGTTTTTTCTAACGACCGTTTTTGACATTCTCTTTCCCTCCCTCCGAATACACCAATCGACTACCTTTAAGTTACACATATAAACATGTACTTTGACATTATAATATAAGCCTTCAGTCAGGTCAACTAAGTGAGTTCACTTTTCCGTCATGAGCGGGACTGCCTGTCTATATAATGATAGAAAGGGGTTGGTGAATAAAATGTTGCTTCTGATTAGTTTTACTGCTCTTATATTATTCTTTCTCACAGGAATGAACATGCTTCGGAAAGGTTTAATTTCGCTGACGTATTCAAAAATTGAAGAGCAGCTGCTGATTTTTACGGATCATCCATTAAAAGCATTCCTCATCAGTATTGTTTTTACAGGATTTCTCCAAAGCAGCTCCGCCTTTATGGTAATTGTCATCGGATTTGTAAGTGCGGGGGCCCTTTCTTTCAAACGGACAATACCGATGATCCTTGGAACAAATGTCGGATCGACCTTTACAACCGAATTTCTTGCAATCAAAATGGATGTGTTGATTTGGATTCTATTGATTGGCGGTTTGCTGTTTTTTCTGACGGGCAGGTATCCGTTCAAACAGCTGGGAACAAGCTTCCTCGGACTCGGAATTATCTTTTTTTGCATCAGCGGCTTCAGCCGTCTTGCAGAACCGCTTACTCAGCTGAAAACAGGTGCAGGGATTCTTCATCATGTAAACGACTCAAACTGGTCTGCTTTGCTTATCGGCATGGTGTTAACTGCAATCATTCACTCAAGTTCTGTCTGCGTCGGCATTTTAATGAGCTTTATGAATGAAGGCGTTATTGGACTAACACAGGCAATGAGCGTTGTGCTTGGGTCAAACATCGGGACATGCATTACAGCTGTCATGGCTGCTGTATCCGGCGGATATGCGGCAAAACAGACAGCGTGCGCCCATGTCTTGTTTAACATAATCGGCGTAGCAATTGTATTCCCGTTTTTGGCGGCAGCGACCGGCTTTGTTGAACAGCTCTCGGCAGACCCTGCCCAAAGAATCGCCCATTTCAGTCTGCTATTTAATGTCGTATCAGCTCTTTTGTTTTTACCGCTTACCAACTTGTTCTACAGCTTTATTAACCTGCTTATCCCAGCTAAAAACTGAACATAAAAACCGGCACATTCAGATGCACCGGTTTTTTAGATTAAGAAGACATACGCATTTGTTCTGTTATGTCATCCTCAACAATACGGACAAACTGTCCTTCATTGTATGGATAGCCTGCTTTTAGTATTTTTACTTTCACGATTTTGCCGATCATGTCTTCCGTACCTTTGAAAACAACTTTCATATAGTTGTCTGTGTAACCGACATACATGTTTTCTTCATCTGATTCTTTAAATGCTTCCTCAGGGATAATTTCAAGGACTTCATGTTCATAATCAGAGGCATATTCCTTCGCAAGCTGGTCAGAAAGTGCAATCAGGCGGTGTACACGTTCGTTTTTGACGTTTTCATCCACTTGGTCTTCCATCCGCGCAGCTGGCGTTCCCGTACGTTTGCTGTAAGGGAAAACATGCAGTTCAGAGAATCGATTTTCTTTAATAAAGTTATAGGTTTCCATAAATTCTTCTTCTGTTTCACCAGGGAAGCCTACAATGACATCGGAGGTTACGGCTAAGCCCGGAAGTGCTTTTTTCAGCTTATTTAAACGGTCAGCGAAAAATTCCATAGTGTATTTGCGTCTCATCCGTTTAAGCACTGTGTTTGATCCGGATTGAATCGGAATGTGCAAATGGCGCACAATCTTATCTGAACGGTCTAAAACTTCAATTACTTCGTCTGTGATCTGGCTTGCCTCGATGGACGAAATTCTAATTCGTTTCACACCTTGAACACGGGCGTCAAGTTCTCTCAAAAGCTTGGCAAAGTTGTAATCTTTCATATCTTCACCGTAGCCGCCTGTATGAATACCAGTAAGTACGATTTCTTTATAACCCGCATCAACAAGCTGCTGTGCTTGTTTAATAACTTCCTCCGGGTCACGTGAACGGAGAAGTCCGCGCGCCCACGGAATGATACAGAACGTGCAGAAGTTATTGCAGCCTTCCTGTATTTTTAATGACGCTCTTGTCCGGTCTGTAAAAGCCGGTACATCAAGCTCTTCATATACTCTAGCTTTCATAATGTTGCTGACGCCATTGATCGGCTGACGCTCTTCACGATATTGATCGATGTAGCCGAGCATTTTTTCACGATCCTGAGTTCCGACTACAATGTCAACACCCGGGATTGCCATAATCTCAGCTGGCGAGGTTTGCGCATAACAGCCTGTGACGCAGATGACGCCGTCAGGATTTTGACGAATGGCGCGTCTGATCACTTGGCGGCTTTTTTTATCTCCCGTATTTGTTACCGTACATGTATTAATAACATATACGTCAGCTGTTTGTTCAAAGTCTCTTCTTTCATAGCCCGCATCTTTGAAAAGCTGCCAGATTGCTTCTGTTTCATAATGATTGACTTTGCAGCCAAGCGTATGGAACGCAACAGTTGCCATTATTGATCACCTCTTAATAACTCTGTATGATAAGAAATTGCGCTCAGCGCGTATAGCGGAGCGGTTTCTGTCCTTAAAATTCTCGGTCCGAGGCCGCACGGAACAGCGTTTTTCGCCGTGAGCCGCTCAACCTCCGCTTCTGTTAAACCGCCTTCGGGACCGAATACGATCAAAAGGGATGATCCTTTCGGAAGGCTGCTTACAACTGCGCTGAACAAGCTTGTTTCTCCTTGCTTCGATGACTCTTCGTATGCAACGACACATTTATCGACATTCTGCACCTTTTCAAGAAGCTGCTGAAAGGAATGGATATCCAGCACTTGCGGCACTTCGTTTCGGTACGATTGCTCCGCCGCTTCCTTCGCAATTTTCGTCCATCTTTCCCGCTTCTTCTTAGCTTTCTTGTCATCCAGCTTGACAACAGAGCGTGCGGCTTGCAGAGGAATAAAAGCATGAGCTCCCAGCTCAGTCCCTTTTTGGATAATCCATTCAAGTTTATCCCCTTTCGGGAGGCCGCTTGCAATATAAACCTTTATCGGAAGCTCTCTGTTTTCATTCGTCCATTCTATCATAAGACAGGACACTTTTTCTTTGGAAACAGATTGAAGTTCACATTTTGCTTCGAAGCCGTCCTGAGAGCAGCAGATAATCTCGTCTCCCTCGTTCATTCTCATGACATTTACAATATGATGAACATCTTCTCCGGTAATTGAAATAGCCGGCGCTTCCTCCATTTGCTGCTTCGTGAGCTCGATAAAATATCGTTGCATACGCTGTGACACCTACTAACTGTTATTTTTTCGCAATAATGCTGACCCAATCTTCCATTGAGAGAATTTCCACAATGGTAAAGCCAGCCTGTTCCAATGCTTCTTTTACCTCTTGCTTTTTATGGCTGATAATTCCTGAAGTAATAAAATGCCCGCCGTCTTTCAGCAGATGGTATGCCTGTGAAGTAAAACGAAGGATGACTTCAGCCAAAATGTTGGCAACGATCACATCATGTTCTCCTGAAATCCCGTCTAACAAATTATTTTGTTTGACTTGAGCTATATCGCTAACCTTGTTTAACTTCAAATTGAGACGTGCGCTTTCTACAGCAACGGGATCAAGATCATAGGCATGAACCGATTCAGCCTCAAGCATTGCAGCCGCAATACTTAAAATTCCGGAACCTGTACCTACATCAATCACCTTATCACCCTTTCGCACAAAGCGTTCAAGCGCCTGAATACAAAGTACGGTTGTCGGGTGTGTGCCTGTTCCGAATGCCATTCCCGGGTCCATTTCAATAATCAGCTCATCCGTATGTACCGGCGTATATTCCTCCCACGTTGGTACAATCGTAAACTTTTCAGAAATTTTCACAGGGTGGTAATACTTTTTCCAAGCAGTCGCCCATTCCTCTTCGTTCACTTCGGAAATGGTGATATGGTTTCTGCCCAAATCAATATCATAAAGAAGCAGATTATTAATTGTTTCTTTAATGCCCTCTACCGTTTCTCCAAGAAAGCTGTTGACCGGCAGATACGCTTTGACAATGACACCCTCGTTCGGATAATCATTGGGGTCGAGCTGGTAGATTTCCCCGTACACATTCTCACGTTCTTTAATTAAATCAAGCGGGTCCTCTATCACAACCCCACTCGCACCAGCTTCATGCAAAATATTTGAGATAGGTTCGACCGCTTCATGTGTTGTGTGAATGCTTAATTCGGACCATTTCAAAACTACCAACTCCTCATCCAATAATTAATCGCCTTTAAACGCGCGTTTTACCTTATCAAAGAAACTCATTTCCTGTTCATCAGGCAGGTTTCCGCTGACTTCGGCAAATTCGCGGATAATATCTTTTTGTTTATCTGTCAAGTTTGTCGGAGTGACAACGCGGACGACGATATGCTGGTCACCCTGTCCATAGCCCCTGACATTTTGAACGCCTTTGCCTCTTAATCTGAATTTTGTTCCTGTTTGTGTACCGGCAGGGATTTTCAATTTCACTTTCCCGTGAAGCGTCGGAACTTCCACTTCATCTCCAAGCGCGGCTTGAGCAAACGTTAACGGCATTTCACAGTAAATATCATCTCCGTCGCGCTCAAAGAATTCGTGGGCGCGCACGTGGAATACGACAAATAAATCCCCGGCAGGGCCGCCGTTTACGCCTGGTTCACCCTGTCCTGAGAGACGCAGCTGCTGCCCGTCATCTACACCGGCAGGAATTGTGACGTTGATTTTTTTGCGTTTTTTGATTTTTCCTTTGCCGCCGCAATCCGCACATTTGTTTTTAATGATTTTACCTGTACCTTCGCAGTGGTGGCAGACTCGTCTGTTGACAACTTTACCAAACGGCGTGTTTTGCTCCACATTTAGCTGACCGGAGCCTCCGCAGTGTGAGCACGTTTCCGGATTTGTACCAGGTTTCGCCCCTGAGCCTTTACATGTATCGCATGTTTCCTCACGCGGAATCTCGATGGTCGTTTCTTTTCCGAAAACGGCATCCTCAAATGACAAAGTCATCGTATATTGCAGATCCGCCCCTTGACGCGGTGCATTCGGATCTCTTCGTCTAGTGCCGCCGCCGAAAATACTTGAGAAAATATCATCGAAACCAAAACCGCCGAAGTCACCGCTGCCAAAACCGCCGCCGCCGAAGCCTTGGTTAGGATCAGTATGGCCAAATTGGTCGTAATGAGACCGTTTTTGGTCATCAGACAGCGTTTCGTATGCTTCTTTGACTTCTTTAAACTTTTCATCTGATCCGGCTTCTTTGTTAATGTCAGGATGATATTTTTTTGACAGCTTTCGATAAGCCTTTTTTATTTCATCCTTTGAAGCGCTCTTACTTACACCCAGCACTTCATAGTAATCACGCTTACTCATCTACTTCACTCTCCCGAATTTCTCACATAAATTAGATTGTATCATTTTGAATTATGATTTTTCAATTCCTTTTATCCCGGGCAAGAAAAAAAGTCAAAGCCAAGAGATGCCTGACTTTGACTTTCTAACCATTGAATCAGATTATGAAATATGTTCTTTTCGGCCAGCCCAAAAGCGGGCTGACTCAGAAAGAAACTTATTTTTTGTTTTGGTCGTCGTTTACTTCTTCGTATTCAGCGTCAACAACGTTGTCATCAGCTTTGCCTTCAGCGTTTGCTCCGTCTTGAGCTTGCTGAGCTTTAGCAGCTTCTTCGTAAAGCTTCATAGAAAGCTCTTGAACGATTGCTTGAAGCTCATCTTTTTTCGCTTTGATCTCTTCAAATTCGTTTTTCTCAATCGCTGCTTTTAAAGCGTCTTTGGCATCGTTGGCTTTTTTCACTTGTTCTTCGTCCACTTTGCCTTCAAGATCTTTTAATGTTTTCTCAGTTTGGAAAACAAGCTGATCTGCTTCGTTGCGGACTTCGATTTCTTCTTTTTTCTTCGCATCAGCGTCAGCATTTTCTTCCGCTTCTTTTACCATGCGTTCGATCTCATCATCAGAAAGACCTGAAGAAGATTTGATTGTGATGTTTTGTTCTTTTCCTGTGCCTAAGTCTTTTGCTCTTACGTTTACGATACCGTTTTTGTCAATATCGAAAGAAACTTCGATTTGAGGCACGCCGCGCGGTGCTGGCGGGATATCAGTAAGCTGGAAGCGGCCGAGTGTTTTGTTGTCGGCAGACATTGGGCGCTCACCTTGAAGAACATGGATATCAACAGCTGTTTGGTTATCAGCAGCAGTTGAGAACACTTGTGATTTGCTTGTCGGAATTGTTGTGTTGCGGTCGATCAGTTTTGTGAACACGCCGCCCATTGTTTCAATACCGAGAGAAAGCGGTGTAACGTCAAGAAGAACAACGTCTTTTACGTCACCAGTGATAACGCCGCCCTGAATCGCTGCACCAAGCGCTACAACTTCATCCGGGTTTACGCCTTTATGCGCTTCTTTTCCAGTTTCTTTTTTGATTGCTTCTTGTACGGCAGGAATACGAGTTGATCCGCCGACAAGGATGACTTTGTCGATTTCGCTTGCAGAAAGTCCTGCATCTTGAAGCGCTTGACGGACAGGGCCCATTGTGCGCTCTACTAAATGAGAAGAAAGCTCTTCGAATTTAGCGCGAGTTAATGTAAGTTCAAGGTGAAGCGGTCCTGCTTCTCCAGCTGTGATAAACGGTAAAGAAATTTGCGTAGAAGATACGCCGGAAAGATCTTTTTTCGCTTTCTCAGCTGCGTCTTTCAAACGCTGAAGCGCCATTTTGTCTTTTGACAGATCAATGCCGTTTTCTTTTTTGAATTCAGACACAAGATGGTCGATGATGACTTGGTCAAAATCGTCTCCGCCCAGACGGTTGTCACCGGCAGTTGAACGAACTTCGAATACACCGTCGCCTAGTTCTAGGATGGAAACGTCGAATGTACCGCCGCCAAGGTCGTATACCAGGATCGTTTGATCTTCATCTGTTTTATCAAGTCCGTATGCAAGCGCTGCTGCAGTCGGCTCGTTGATGATACGTTCTACTTCAAGACCTGCGATTTTACCAGCGTCTTTTGTCGCTTGACGCTCAGCATCGTTAAAGTATGCAGGAACTGTGATAACTGCTTTTGATACTGTTTCGCCAAGATAGCTTTCAGCGTATGATTTAAGGTGTTGAAGGATGATAGCAGACACTTCTTGAGGAGTGTAATCTTTTCCTTCAATTTCAACTTTGTAATCTGTACCCATATGGCGTTTGACAGACATAATTGTGTTAGGGTTTGTGATAGATTGGCGTTTAGCCACTTCCCCTACTTGGCGTTCGCCGTTTTTGAATGCGACAACTGATGGAGTTGTGCGGTTTCCTTCAGCGTTAGCAATAACTTTAGGCTCGCCGCCTTCAAGTACTGCCACACATGAGTTTGTTGTACCTAAGTCGATTCCGATAACTTTACTCACTTGAATAACCTCCTGCTATGTAATTATTGATTCACTTTTACCATGGAAGGGCGAATGACGCGATCCTTCAGCTTGTAGCCTTTTTGCATTTCCTCAACGACAATGTTGGAGCCGTAGTTTTCATCATCAGCCTGCATAACGGCTTGGTGAAGGTTCGGATCAAATTCCTGTCCTACAGCTTCAATTGCTTCTACGCCTTCTTTATTCAAGGCTTCTACGAGCTGGCGGTGGACCATTTCCATTCCTTGGAGCAAACTTTTCGTCTGTTCATTGTCGGCTTCAACCTGAAGCGCTCTTTCAAAGCTGTCAAGAGCCGGCAGCAATTCAGTAACGATGTTTTGAGAACGGTATTTCTGGGACGCTTCCATTTCTAAGCGGCTGCGTCGTTTATAGTTTTCAAAGTCTGCTTGAACACGCAAAAGTTTGTTTTCCTTTTCCTCAAGCAAACCTTGCAATTCGTTAATTTGATTTTGAAGAAGTTCGCTTTCGTTTGTTTCTTCCTGCTGTTCTTCAGCGGCAGCTTGTTCTTCGATTACTTCTTGCTCTTCTGTTTCGTTTTGTTCCGCGGTTTGTTTTTCTTCTGACATTGTGTTCACCTCCCTCAAAAGTGTAAGGAGAAGGGCGGGTGATGCCCTTCGATAAAATTTGCCAAATTTCCCTTACTCATCATACAAACTTGTTAATGCTTTTGACAAGTCTGAAGTCACATGCTGAAGCAGACTGACGACCCGTGAATAATTCATGCGGGTTGGTCCGATGATCGCAATTGAGCCTATTTGCTTCTTATCTACTGAATAAGAGGCTGTAATCAGGCTGCAGTTTTCCATCTCTTCATAGTCGTTTTCTTTTCCGATTTTAATCGAAATGCCTGTATCTGAAGATTGGACGAGCTTCAAGACGTCCTGCTCCTTTTCGATTAGAGAAAGCAGCGACCGCACTCTGCCGATATCATGGAACTCGGGCTGGTTCAGCATATTGATTTTCCCGCCGAAAAACAATTTTTCAACGTGACTTGTCGAATGAAATGTTGACCGCAGCGCTTCAAGTATGTTGTCGTAGCTCTTAATGTGCTGCCTTAAGTACATGACAACTTCTTTAAAAATGCGTTCATTCAGTTCATCCATCGGAACACCGGTTAAACGGTCGTTCAGTATATTTACCAGCTTTTCAATATCAGACAGATCCATTTTGGTTGGAAAATTAATCGTTTTGTTTTCCACATGCCCCGTATTGGTAACGAGAATGGCTACCGCTTTATCGGGCTGAATCGGTATGATTTGAATCTGTTTAAGATAATTCTCGCTCAACTTCGGCCCGAGTACGATAGACGTATAATTCGTAAGATCGGACAAAATTTTTGCTGATTTTTGAACTGTCTTTTCCAGCTCGAATATTTTTTCTTTGAAGATCGAGTGGATTTGGTCTAGGTCGGTTTTTGTCAGTTTGACGGGCGACAGCAAATGATCAACATAATACCGGTACCCTTTTTCCGACGGAACACGTCCTGAGGAAGAGTGGGTTTTCTCAATAAAGCCCAGTTCCTCCAAGTCAGCCATCTCGTTTCTTATTGTTGCAGAGCTAAATGTGATTTCATCTTTTTTCGAAAGAGTTCTAGATCCGACCGGCTGCGCCGATTTAATAAAATCGTTGATTATGACCTGAAGGATCAGCAGCTGACGATTTGTTAACATCATCATCACCTCTGTTAGCACTCTCAACAAGCGAGTGCTAAATCTATAACAAAAGTATCAAACCACAAGAAAAATGTCAATTATAACTCACCCAAAAAAGCGCCGAAAACTTCATTACCCAATAATTTTCCCTGATGAGTCAAACAAACGGCAGACTCTGTGTTAAGAATCAGTCCCTTTTCAGAAAGCTCTTTTAAAACGCCGGGAAAAAGTTTATCAAGAGAACGACCGTATTTCTCTTCAAACCGTTTTTTGCTGACGCCGGATGTTTTTCTTAATCCTAAAAACATCTCTTCTTCAATTTGTTCTTCCATCGTCACTTCATGTGTATCCCGGTAAGGAAAACCTTTTTCAGCTATCAGGTCAATGTAATGTTTAACAGGTCCGACGTTTACCGTTCGAATTCCGCCGATATACCCGTGGGCTCCTGCTCCGAAACCGAAATATTCCTCGTTGCT
This sequence comes from Bacillus sp. AF23, assembly GCF_020861455.1. Lineage (NCBI taxonomy): Bacteria > Bacillati > Bacillota > Bacilli > Caryophanales > Bacillaceae > Bacillus > Bacillus sp. AF23. Next base: position 66,394 of record NZ_JAJHVY010000010.1, on the reverse strand, counting down.
CCAGTACGTCAGATTGTGCTTAGATTCCATGCCTTGTTTTGCAAAATTGCTGATTTCATATTGATGAATACCGGCAGCTTCCATCCGGCTCATCACCGTTTCGTACATTTCGGCTTCCTGTTCCTGCGCCGGCAGATGAAGCCGCCCTTTTTGCATCAAATTATAAAATACCGTTTTCGGTTCTACAATGAGAGAGTAAACGGAATAATGCTCTGCGTTCAGGGATAAAGCAGTTTTTAAAGAATGATCCAGATGTTTAAGCGTTTGTCCGGGAAGACCGAACATCAAATCGAGACTGATATTTTCAAAACCAATTTCCCTTGCACGTTCAAAAGAGGCAAATACGTCTTTTTGTTTATGCACCCGTCCGATTTTTTCTAGAAGGTCGTCTTCGAATGTTTGCACACCGAAGCTTAAACGATTAACGCCCGCTTCCTTGAGTATTTTCAGTTTTTCTGCCGATAGGTCGTCCGGGTTCGCCTCAACAGCGAATTCCTTTAAAGTGTCTGAAGGCTTCAGCACACGGCTGACCATGTCCATTAATTTTTTGAGCTGGTCCTCTGAGAGGGATGTCGGCGTGCCTCCTCCGATAAAAATCGTATCCAAATCAGGCTGCCCCGTTTTTTCTATCGTATTTATCATTTCCTTCTCGAGTGCGTTTAAATACTCGCCGACGGGCTGGCTTTGAATAAAATATTTATTGAAATCGCAGTAGTGGCAAATATGCTCACAAAATGGAATATGGATATAAGCTGATTTCAATGTATTCACCTTCTTTACAGAAAGAAGCCGCAGTACAGGACTGCGGCAGCTTCTATTATTTTTTCGGACTGTCGTCCATTTTCAGGACCGCCATAAATGCTTCTTGCGGCACTTCAACTGAGCCGACCTGCTTCATTCGGCGTTTTCCTTCTTTTTGTTTTTCAAGAAGCTTCCGTTTCCGCGAGATGTCTCCGCCGTAACATTTAGCCAATACGTTTTTACGCATTGCTTTAATGGTAGAGCGGGCCACGATTTTCTGGCCGATCGCCGCTTGAATCGGTACTTCAAAGTGCTGGCGCGGAATAAGCTCTTTCAGTTTTTCTACAATTACTTTTCCGCGTTCGTACGCGTAATCGCGATGCACGATAAATGAAAGGGCGTCGATTTTTTCTCCGTTCAGCATAATGTCCATCTTGACAAGTTTAGACGGTTTGTAGCCGATCAGTTCGTAATCAAAGGACGCGTAGCCTTTTGTGCTTGATTTCAGCTGATCAAAAAACTCATAAACGATTTCCGCTAATGGCATGTCATAGACAATGCTGACACGATTTGCGTCTAAATATTGCATGTCGATAAAATTGCCGCGTTTTCCTTGGCAAAGCTCCATCACCGCACCGACATAATCGTTCGGCACCATCATTGTCGCTTTAACATACGGCTCCTCGATTCTTTCGATCTTTTGTGGGTCAGGCATGTTGGACGGGTTGTCGACAACAACCTTTTCGCCGTCTGTCATATACACATCGTAGATAACACTCGGTGCTGTTGTGATCAGGTCGATTTTAAACTCACGCTCAATCCGCTCCTGGATGATTTCCATGTGAAGCATACCTAAAAATCCGCAGCGGAAACCGAATCCGAGCGCTTGGGATGTCTCTGCTTCATATTGAAGCGATGAATCATTCAACTCCAGCTTTTCAAGAGCTTCCCTTAAATCATTGTATTTGGCCGTATCGATCGGATACAAACCGCAATACACCATCGGGTTCAGCTTGCGATACCCAGGCAATGCTTCGGCAGCCTGATTGGCCGCGCTTGTTATCGTGTCACCGACGCGTGTGTCACCGACATTTTTGATCGCAGCAGTTAAAAAGCCTACATCACCGACGGTCAGTTCATCTGTCGGAGTTGCTTTTGGCGTAAACACACCGACTTCTGTCACTTCAAACTCTTTGCCGGTTGCCATCATTTTGATTTTTTGCCCCGGCTTTACCGTTCCTTCAACAACTCTTATATAAGCCACGACACCGCGGTAAGCATCATAAAGCGAGTCGAAGATCAGCGCTTTAAGCGGCGCTTCTGGATCTCCGGTCGGAGCAGGCACCTTTTCCACGATCTGCTCTAATATCTCTTCAATCCCGATCCCGGCTTTTGCTGAAGCGAGCACGGCTTCCGATGCGTCAAGGCCGATGACGTCCTCCACCTCTTGGCGAACACGTTCCGGCTCTGCGCTTGGCAGATCGATTTTATTAATAACTGGAAGAATTTCAAGGTCATTATCAAGCGCCAAGTAAACGTTCGCAAGCGTCTGCGCTTCAATTCCTTGCGCCGCATCCACGACAAGTATCGCTCCTTCGCAGGCAGCAAGGCTTCGGGATACTTCATATGTGAAATCGACGTGTCCCGGTGTGTCAATCAGGTGGAAAATATATTCCTCTCCGTCTTTCGCTTTGTATTTAAGCTGAACAGAGTTTAATTTAATGGTGATGCCCCGTTCGCGTTCAAGATCCATAGAATCAAGCAATTGTTCTTTCATTTCTCGTTGAGTGATTGCCGACGTTTTTTCTAAAATACGATCCGCTAAGGTCGATTTTCCGTGGTCAATATGGGCGATGATGGAGAAATTCCGAATTCTCGACTGCCTCTCTAAACGCTTTTCTTTATCTGTCACAATCTATCACTCCTACTATTAAACGCAAAATACACTAGCTTAGATTATATCAATAGGATTGTAAAGATTCAATGTAAAACAAGAAAGAGAAAAGTTCCCTCTCATACTGGGGCTGCTTTTCTCTTTCAAGCACTTATTTTCTCATATCCCGTACCCATTCATACATCGATTGGGCTGTGTTGGTCACTGTGTCAGAAAGCGTTTTTCCGGCTTTAGAGAAAACGTTAAAGGTTTCCACCTGTTCCAGCTCTTTTTGTTTCTCTTCTAAATCTTTCGAGGTTACTGTTTCCCCTAAAACGGTCGCTTCTTTTTCATTATTTTCTCCGTCTGTGAGCGTAAACGCGCCTTTCAGTGAAGGATCATGATAGCCTTTCATGCTCAGCATGCCGTTATTCGCCTGCTGCATGCCGAACAGGACGCCTATAAACATCATCGTCACAAGAAGCAAGCATTTGCCAAGATATGCAATCAACTCGACCACCTATTTCTTATTGTTTTTTCGTCTCGCCGCTTTCAGCATTAACCTTTTCAGCATCCCAGTACATTTCGCTGAATACGTCAGCGGTTGCGTCAGCCGCCCGCTGCAGCTCTTCGAGATTGTTATCCACTCCGCCGAATTCAAGCAACAGCGCTCTGTCGTTTAAGTCTTGGTTGTAAACTCCGTTATCGCCTGGTGAGCCTTTAGAAAAGACCCCTGTGCTGAGTCCCGGGTATTTTTTCTCCATCAGCTTGTGAAGCTCACTTGCAATTTTGTAGTTTTCTTCGAAATTCTTACTTTTTTTGCCGACCACAAACGCCACCCGGGCATAGCTTTTCCCTTTAATGGTTGCCGTCGTATTTTTCTTGCGCCTGGAGTCTCTATGGATGTCAATGATATATTGCAGATTTTTGTTTGACGCAAGGGCTTCCTGTACGACCGGCCTTGATTCATCGTAGGATCTGGCATAATTCAAACCTTTTTTGCTCAGTTTTGCCTGTATATCCGTTTTGTTAACTGTGGCTCCGATACCTTGAGATTGCAGCGCTTTTCCGAACATGTCCCCCACGAGGGTGACGTTAGCTTTAGAATGACGCGCCATATCGGGGTCGGTTTCACCTTTTAATAGCGGGAGATAAGATTCCGTATTATGCGTGTGATAGATAAAGACAACCTTCTTATCGCCGGTTGTTTGTTTTGGCGGGTCTTTTTGCGTATTGTCTGTTTGCGTCTGCTGTTTTTCAATCTCCGCCAAATTCGCTTCTCTTTCTTCCTGCATCACCTTTGAAGGCGGCGGGGATTCCGACGGCATGTTTGTATAATCGGTTCCTTGTCCCGCTAAAAGAATTTCTGTGTCAAATTGCGCAAACCCAGGCAGCTCGCGTCCAAGAAAACTTCGCGGATCTTCGAGATTAATACTTGTCGCCAGCTTTAAAGAAAGACGTGATAGATGAAATGAACTGTCGGTTTGAGAAAGGTCAGAAGCGAAATAATGGTTTTCCATCCGCAGCAAGTGTGCAAATACGTCACCCGGCAGTTCGTCGGCAATCCCGTAAAAAGAGTCAGACGAAGGCCTGAGTTCCGGCCGGAGAGACGTCAGCACACCAGATAAAACAAAAATCACTACTAGGCTTGCGATAAATAGAAAGATCGCCTTTATCGCTTTCCCGCCATTCACCGCAACAACAATTTGTCTGTTTCTGCGTTTATTTCTCATTGAATCCCTCCAGCGCTTGTCTAGTAATTACTCTATGAACAAGCTAGAGGAAGTAGAACCGTTTAGTGATTATAGGAGCCTTTGTTTTCTTGAGACACCTTTTCATGTAGCGCTGTATTTAATCCGTTTGCCAGCACATTTGCCATATCGTCAATAAATGAATCGACTTCCTTCGGCGTGACCATCAAATTATGGCCCAGAGGCGCCAGCACCTCATGAATGAGCTGCCGCTTTTCGTTTTCTTCAAGAGTCCCGACAATGCCGAGAAACGATTGACGCTGTTTTGGGTCGGGAAGATCCTCTTCAGTAAGCACTTTCTTTTTCCCAAACGTCATCCCCGCCGGAACAAGCGATCTCGACGGACTGTCATCTCTCATTTCTCTGCCAAAATGCTTTAATATGTAGTCAACCGTATCGCTGGCAATTGTTACCGCGTCAACGACCGTCGGTACACCGATTGCAATGACAGGTACGCCTAGGGTGTCCTTGCTCAAGTCTTTACGTTTATTTCCGACGCCTGACCCCGGGTGAATTCCTGTATCTGATATTTGAATGGTTGTGTTGACCCTTTCTACCGCACGTGCCGCAAGTGCATCAATGGCAATCACAAAATCAGGTTTTGACTGTTCGATTACCCCTTTAATAATGTCGCTTGTTTCGATGCCTGTAATTCCCATGACACCAGGAGCAAATGCGCTGACAGGCCTGTAGCCCTCCTGCACATTTTCAGGCTGGAGTTTAAATAAATGTCTTGTCACCAATAGATTTTCTACAGCCATCGGACCGAGCGCATCAGGTGTCACATTCCAGTTGCCGAGGCCGACAATTAAACAGCTTGCATCCTTTGAGATCTTAAGGCTTTCCAGAAAGGCTGAAAATTCTTCCGCAAATACAGCAGAGACTTTCTCTTGCATTTCCGAGTCATTTTCTCTGATCCCTTGGGCCTCAATCGTTAAATAACGTCCTTCTTTTTTTCCTGAAAGCTCAGCGCCTTCCTTCGTGATGTCAACAGTGCGGATTTTTATTCCGCCGTGATCGCGTTCTTTTTCGATAAAACCTTTTATCTCTTTTGCAGGCACAGCCTGCTGATTAGCCATGGCTTCCTTCGTTTCAACCGCTAAATCCGTACGTACCAAATACTGATTTACATCCAGCTCACTCTTTTTCATACAGGGCCTCCTTCGATATTCAGTATCCATATTGTTTCCATTTATAAAATGAATCATGCTTAAAAGCATTCCTTCAATGAAAAATACTTTACATTTATATTGCAATCTAAAGGTGTGTTTGATAGAATACAATTTGTTCTATTGTGAAGAAGATTTAACCTTAAGACACTGTGCTACAGGTTGTATCTTAGGAGGTGAAACACATGCCAAACATTAAATCAGCGATTAAACGTACAAAAACTAATAACGAACGCCGCGCTCATAACGCGACAATCAAATCTGCTATGCGTACTGCAATCAAACAAGTTGAAGCTTCTGTTGCAAACAACGAAGCTGACAAAGCGAAAACTGCTCTTACTGAAGCAGCTAAACGTATTGATAAAGCAGTGAAAACAGGTCTTGTACACAAAAATGCCGCAGCTCGATACAAATCAAGACTAGCGAAAAAAGTGAACGGACTTTCTGCATAAAACAAAAACGATCCTCATAATTGAGGATCGTTTTTTTCATTTCTACTTAACAGCTGCAAGAGAAAAAGCTCTAGTAAAAGCTGCTTGTCCTTTTTCCCGGTTTTCATCTCATAGTCCATAACGGCAAGCTGTTCAATAATAGACCGGAGCTCGGCTTCTGAAAAAAGTCTCGCTTGATCCATCGCCAGCTTTACCCGGAATGGATGCACCTTTAAATTAGAGGCAATCTGTTTTTGGCCGTACCCTTGTTCCGCAAAATATTTCGTCTGCAGGATCAGCCGGAACTGGTTCGATATAAGAGCCATAATTTTGATCGGTTCTTCATTTTGTTTGAGCAAATCATAAAAAATTTGCAGACTCTCAGTTCGTTTCCGATTGACGATTTTATTAATCAGTTCAAAGATATTTTGTTCCAGGCTTCTCGCCACAAGCATTTTCACATCATCCAGCGTAATTTCTTCACGGTCTCCAATAAACGTGCAGAGTTTCTGAATCTCCTGAAAAAGAGATGACAGATGCCCGTTTACAAGCAAAACCAAATGCTCTGCCGCCTCGGTACCGATCGTTTTCTGCTCGGTTCTCGCCAGATTGATCGTAAAGTCTGTCGTTTCCTTCGCGTTTAATTCCTTTGCCTCCATCATGAACGCCTGTTTTTTTAGCGCTTTGGTCAGTTTTTTCCGCTCATCCAGTTTTTCATAAGGCGCAAGCAGAACAAAGACCGTATATGGTGCCGGTGATTGTATATACGATTCAAGCGCGGTGACGTTGTGCTCAACTTTTTCTTTCTTTTTCTCACCCGTTAAAAAATATGGATTTTTCACAATGACAAGGCGCCGCTCCCCCATAAACGGGAACGTTTCAGCGTCGGCAATCGCCTGATCCAGCGGGTCTTCTTCCAAATCAAAAACAGACAGGTTGAAATCTTTTGTCTCTTGATCAATCACAGTCTGTCTGATCCTGCTGACGGTTTCTTGGAGCAGATACGTCTCTTTTCCGTATAAACAATAAACCGGATGGACTTCTCCTTTTTTCAGGCTTTTCCACACATCAAATACCATTGTTGTACGACTTCCTCTCTTTCATCATCCCCTTCTATCCTAAATTGTGTTTGCAAAATAGTAAAGAGGAAGCCTGACAGCTGCTTCCCCATTTATATTAAACGCCTGTTCGCAAGCCCCCGGGACAGCTTGTAAAAAGGCGATAATCACCAGAACAGAAAACGTTACCTTAGCTTCTAGATTTTTCAAAACGATTCCATTATACTTAAGTCAGTCAGGGGGGATGAAATTGAATGATTTTGAAAAAAACGTTCAAAGCAAACGAAATGATGCTGTAGATTCAGCGGTTGGTTTTGTTGTGTCCTTCGGATTTTTCGCCTTATTGTTTGTCATGGCAACGGTTATTCACCTGGTTGGTTCATAACACGACTGTCCGGGCTGCTGATTTCTCGGCAGTCTTTTTTAATTCGTCTCTGTCATATCTGATGTATCATATGGAGGATAAACAGAAAAGGTTCCAGATCCGTTTTTGTACGTGTATTGGATCGTGCCGCTTTGATCCGTGCGCAGCACACGGATGGATCGGCTCTTTAACAATTGAAGAACCTCTTGATGCGGATGATGGTACCTATTGTTTTCACCCGCTGAGATGACCGCCGTTTTGGGCTGAAGCTGTTTGATGAATTCTTCACCGGTCGAGCCCTTGCTTCCATGATGCCCTACCTTTAACACATCCGCTTTTATATTCGGGAACACATTGATAACCTCCTGTTCCCCCTCTTTTTCCAGATCACCCGTCAGGAGCCAGCTGAGCCTGCCTGTTTTCATCCATAGAACGAGAGAAGAATTATTTTTACTTGCCGGATCAGGCGTTTCCGGTGACAGCACATGAAACTGTAAGTCCTTTATTTGCAATACATCACCCCGCTTCACCTCTTCAATTGCCACCCCCTCCTGTCTGGCAGTCCGCAGCACCTTCTCATCATGCGATTCAGAAACAAATCCTTTCGGAATGATGAGACGCTTCACTTTATGATGCTTCAGCAAAACCTCTGCCTCTCCGATATGATCTTGATCTGCGTGCGTCAGTATCAGCGCATCAAGCTGCTTGATGCCCTTTGCCGTTAAAAAAGGGATCAGCACCTTTTCCCCCAGTGAAAAAGGATGCTGTTTTTCGCGCCAAGGCTCTGACGAATAAGACAAAGTGCCTCCCGTATCAATTAAAACGCGGCCTTTCTGATACGGTGCACTGACAAACATACTGTCACCTTGACCGATATCAATCATATCTACTTCTCCGTCGGAACTAACATAAGGGAAAACAAAGAGCAGGATAAGTGTTGCACAAAAAAGGCTTGTGGACACTGTCAGCCGGAGAAATGAGGGTTTCTCAATACTCATAAGCAATATGATGACAGTGAGCGTGAATAAGAGAAGAAGAGCAGGTGCAGGACGTGAGATGATGATTGTGAATATATCTATATCAGCGATTTTAGTGATCAGTCTGTTGGTCCAGGTCATCATTACATCAAACCAATAGAACAGAAATTGACCGACGGATGCTGAAAAAAATAATAGAATAACTCCTATAATAGCAGCCGGTAAAATACAGAATGTATAAAAAGGCACCAACACCATATTCATTGGAATGCTAATGATAGAAAACTGCTGAAAATGATACAGAAGAATGGGCAGTGAGCCTAGCTGGGCGATAACAGATACAATCGTCAGCTGTCCCAGACTCGTTTTGATATGCTGAAAAATAGATGATGAGAGAATTAAAGAAAAACTGACCGCAAATGAAAGCTGAAATCCAGCTTCAAAAAGGTAGTAGGGATTAAAAAGCAAGAGGACAATATACGAAAGACAGATTACCCCGGCAGAATTCACCCGCTGCTGAAAAAGGCTTCCCGCTAAGTAGATGCCCGACATCAGAGCGGCTCGGAGAACAGAGGGCGCTGCGCCTGTCAAAATAACATAGATCGGCAGAAACAATAGCAATAGGATTGACGCATTTCCTCTTGTTATGCCCAGACGGATCATTGCGTAAAATAGGCCTGCTGTCAAAATCCCGATATGGAGTCCTGAGATGGCTAACAGATGGACAACACCTAGACTTTGGTAAGCATTAAGCACATCGTCATCCAAGTAAGATCTTTCACCTACTGTAAGCGCCTGTACGATTCCTGCTGAATCTGGCGGAAGCTGTGTGTTCGTGAATGATACGATGTATTTTCTCAAACTGAGAAGCTTATACCGGACATCTGAAGGCTCGCTGCAATTTCCAATAGATGTGACAGAATAGCTCCAATGAATATGCTGCCGGTAAAGATACTGTTGATAATCAAATGTTCCCGGCACTGTTGCTTGTTTTGGCTTCTCCAAAGCACCAGTCAATTCGCATGCCATACCCGGCTCTAGATGTGACAGTTTTTCTTTTTCAGCTAAAGACTGAATCCGATAAGAGGCAGCCCATTTTTCGCCATCGGGCGTCTTGATCAGCATAGACATCCGATCCCCGTCAATTTTAGGAATACTATGAATGACCGCCTTGAAGTCATAGCTTCCCTGCTGATACGAAGAAGTATTTTGAGAATCTGTGATCTTAAACAGGGCAAAATTGAGTACAAAAGAGAATAAACAAACAAAAATGAGTGGAGCGTGCCTTGTTTTGATTGACACAATAAGAAGAAAGAGGAAGAAGAGAAAGACAGCGGAGAAATAAGAGGCGGCAGCAATTCCAGCCGTTGCTGAAGCTGCCGCCAAAGGCAATAATAGACGCGAATTCCGCATCAATCACACATAACTCGTAAAAAGTTGATTAGCCTGTTCATGTATTTTCTTCAAATCTTCCTCTGCAAGACCGGCATCCGCTAATTTTTCTAAAAGCCCCGCTACAAATGAAAGCTTTTCTCTGTTTTTCAGATCAACGATCATTTCATCGAGTTCAACCTGTTCAACCGTAACGCCTGATTGCTCAAATAGCTCCTGGGCATACGGATGTGTTTTATAATCCTCAGCGTAATATACTGTTTTGATACCGGCTTGAATGATAGACTTACAGCATTGAATACACGGATAGTGCGTGACATATATCTCCGCTCCATCTGTCGGCACTCCAAATTTAGCGCATTGAAGTATCGCATTCATTTCCGCGTGAATCGTTCTCGCGCAATGATCGTCTATCATTAAGCATCCTTCGTCCGCGCAATGTACGCCGCCTGCGATTGATCCGTTATAGCCTCCTGCAATCATGCGTTTATCTCTGACAATGGTAGCGCCGACAGACAATCTCGGGCAGGTGCTGCGCAGTGCCAGTAAATGGCTTTGAGCCATAAAATATTGATTCCATGAAATTCGTTCCACGTTGTTCCCTCCAAATGTGTGTTGCCTGTTCTTTAGTTTACCTATCATCATGCATGACCGTCAATTCACTTTACTGTAATGGAAGACTTTATTTTTTCAAAAGATTTTTCGCCAATTCCCGAAACCTTTGTGATATCTTCAATTGTTTGGAAACGCCCGTTCTCTTCCCGATATGCAATAATCGCTTCAGCTTTTGAAGGCCCTACTCCCGAAATGTTTTGTAAATCCTCTAATGTTGCTGTATTGATATTGACCAATGTCTCCTTCCCCTTACTGCTTTGTACAGCGCCGCCGGCCGCTTGCTGCGCCGCCTCTTCTCCCTCACTCGGTATATACACCACTGTACCGTCCTGTAAAAGTTCCGCCAAATTCACTTGCGTTTCATCTGCTTTTTCACCAATGCCGCCTGCTTTCTCAATAGCCTGCGATACTCTGTCTCCCGTATGCATTTCATAAACGCCGGGATGCTTAACAGCGCCTTTTATATCAATTACAATATTTTCTTCCGCTTTGTCTTTTGTTGCTTCCTGCTTGACCTCGGTATTTTCCTTTTCACTAGATACAACTTGTTTTACAGGCTCTTTGTTATGTCCGCTGAAAAAAAAGAGGCAAAGAACTGCAATGAGAACAGCAGCAGAGCCCGCTGACATGATTATCGTTTTATGTTGATTCAACCAATTCAACTTGCATACGCCCCGCTTTCGTCATATTTTGTTTCTTTATCACATATGGTTTAGAGGATAATAGCTCAAAGGAGGGGAAATCATTGAAGATTGGCTTTATCGGCACTGGAAATATGGGTACGATCCTTATAGAATCATTCATTGAATCACGAGCAGCCGATCCCTCAAACATCACAATCACAAACCGCACAATTGAAAAAGCGCTGAAGATAAAAAACCGTTACAACAGCTTAAACGTAACAGAGAGCCTTGAAAAGCTTGTTGCAGAAAATGAGATCATTTTCATCTGTGTAAAGCCGCTTGATATATATCCATTATTGTCAAGGGCAGTCCCTTATTTAACTAAGGATCACATTCTCATTTCAATTACAAGCCCGCTTCAGACTGATCAGCTGGAACAGTATGTGCCATGTCAGGTGGCACGAGTTATCCCGAGTATTACAAACCGGGCGCTTGCTGGCGTTTCTCTTGTCACCTACGGTAAAAGCTGCGGAGAGGCAGCAAAAACAAAAATCATCGAGCTGATGAAGCACATTTCTAATCCGCTGCAAATTGAAAGTGACATCACAAGAGTAGCGTCAGATATCGTAAGCTGCGGACCCGCTTTTATGAGCTATCTGATTCAACGGTTTATAGATGCAGCCGTTACGGAAACGTCAGTGTCTAAAGAGGACGCTGTTCTCATGTGTAAAGAAATGCTTGTCGGGCTGGGAAAACTGTTAGAAACCGAATTGTATACCCTTCCTGCATTACAGGAAAAGGTTTGCGTAAAAGGCGGCGTGACAGGAGAAGGCATTAAAGCACTCGAAAGCGGTGTACAGGATATGTTTCATCGGGTGTTTCAAAATACGCATTTGAAGTACGAAGAGGATATTTCCGCGGTGAAGAAGCAGTTTCATGTGTAAACAAGTATGGCATAGCCGTTTGTTGTATGCAAAAGGGTAAAAAGGCATTTTAAAAACCATCGTCTTAGTAAACGATGGTTTTTGATTTCTGCGCTTTAAAGAACAGGCGTTCAGATTGTGGTGACGGCGCTGAATCGGTAAAATCAGCGGTGACCTTATGAAGCTGAAAGCCGCAGCTAGCCAGCATTTCTTCGTATTCATCCACTCGGAACGTTCTTTGCTCATGTGTTTCGTCGAAGCGGTCGTACGTCTCTCCGTTCCAAACAAAAAATGACATATCATGAATGGCGGAAAGCTCTTCACTTCCGGCAAAGCTTTGCCAAATATAGCTGATATCTTCGTCCTGATCAGCAAACGTGCACCCAGGAAAAACCTCGGTTATTTTATACGGTGAATGAACATCAAACAGCAATATGCCGTCGGGCTTCAGCACCTGAAATACACTTTTAAAGGTATTCATTACGTCATTTTTCGTTTTTAAATAATTCAAGGAGTCACAGCAGATCACAACCGCGTCAAACTGGCCTTCAAATCCGGTAATCTCTCTCATGTCCTGCTGAAGGAAAAGAATCGGCTGTTTAGCTGGTACTTTTTGCTGGGCGTAAGAGAGCATTTCTTCACTGAGATCAATCCCGGTGACTTCAAAGCCTTTTTCGGCAAGCCGGATTGAAATCTCTCCGGTGCCGCATGCCAAATCGAGAATACGGCCTTTTTCCGGTAGAGATGCTTCAATCCATTTTGTCCATTTGTCGTAAGGTGCGTGAGACATTAACTCGTCATACACGCTTGCAAAGCCTTGGTAAATCATTGATTCAATCCAAGTTCCAGGTCTGCGAGCGGAGCGTCTCCCCACAGTTTTTCCAGGTTGTAATAGCTTCTTTCGTCCTTATGAAACACATGGGCAATGACATCCCCAAGGTCAACTAATACCCATCTTGCTTCATCGAAGCCTTCCATCTTTTTGACTTCAATGCCGTTTTCTTCAGCCTGGTCCTTGATTTCACGCGCAATGGCCTGCACTTGTTTTTCTGAATTACCGTGGCAGATCAGAAAATAATCCGCAACCAGAGAAATTCCTTCCATATCCAGTGCTAATATATCCTCTGCCCGCTTATCGTCGCAAGCCGCAGCTGCAATCTTTAAAATGGACGTTTGATTCATTCACATATTCCTCCTGTTCATTTGCCAGACACAAGCCAGTTATAAGTTAAACATGTATCTGGGAAAACCTGTTGATTTTTTTTCATTAGAAAAATCATTGTATTTTTGATCGACTGAATCAATGCTTGATTCAAATCCGTTTCTGCAAGTTCACGCACCTCATCGACACCGGGAAATTTACGGCCTGGTTCAATATAATCAGCAACGTAAATGACTTTCTCCAAAAGCGTCATGCCCGGACGCCCAGAGGTATGATATCTGATCGCGTCAAGAATATCTTCGTCATGAATTCCCGCTTCTCTCTGGACTAGGTAAGCGCCGACCGGAGCATGCCACAGCTCCGGGTTGTGATCCAACAGATGCGCGGGCATTTTTTCTCTGGCTATAATTTGTTTCATTTCTTCTTTCGGGCGGAATTTGGCGTAATCATGAAAGATAGCCGCCGTTTCCGCTTTTTTGGAGTCGGCGCCAAAGCGCTCCGCAAGTTCAATCGCCGTGTTCATTACGCCAATTGTATGGATATATCGATGCTCGGTCAATTGCTGCTTGACGCAGGCAAGTGCCTCCTCACGATTCATATAAACCATTCTCCTCTACATACTTCTTCACTTTATCAGGGATTAAGTAGTCAGTGGGCTTCTTGCTTTTAAACCGTTCCCTTATCATAGTCGATGATACCTCAAACTCCGGAACGTCTGCAAAGAGAAGCGGATAAGGGGTTTCAACATGAAAACCGGGGCGCTTTACTCCGATAAATTGAATAAGGTTCAGCAGCTCGTCCAGCTTATACCATTTCGGCAGGTATTCAATCATGTCAGCACCGATAATAAAGAAAAGCTGATCATTCGGATATCGCTGCTTTAGTAAAGAAACGGTATCAAAGGTATATGACGGCCCTTCTCTTTCCATTTCAGCCAGCTGCAGCTTAAAGGATGGATTAGACTGAATAGCAAGCTTCAGCATTTCCACCCGATGAGTGCTGTCTGTATAGTCTTCATCCTGTTTATGCGGAGGAATTTGATTGGGCATAAACCAAATTTCGTCGAGCTCCGCCTGATACAGCACCTCATTCGCCATTAAAAGGTGACCGTTATGCGGAGGATCAAACGTGCCTCCGAAAATTCCGATTTTCTTCATTTCAACCACCTTAAGGAAGCTCGATTTGTTTATTTTCCTTTGATTCCTTATATAAAACAATCGTATTGCCGATCGTCTGAACCAACTGTGCGCGGCTTCCTTTTACAAGAGCTTCCGCAACATCATTTTTATCGTCTTCGCAGTTTTGAAGAACGCTGATTTTAATCAGCTCTCTCGCTTCAAGCGCTTCAGAAATTTGTTTAATCATGTTGTCATTGACTCCGCCCTTTCCTACTTGAAAAATCGGGCTTAAATGGTGCGCTTTTGAACGCAAGAAACGTTTTTGTTTTCCTGTTAACATTATTTTCCTCCTAATTTCTCTACTACAATAGATCTCATTTTTTCAACATCAGGCTCATGTCCCGTCCACAAGCGGAAAGACAATGCCGCCTGCTCAACAAACATGCCGACTCCATCCAGTGTTTTCAAACCTTTTTGCTTCGCTTCTTTTAATAGTGAAGTCTGAATCGGATTATACACGATATCGCAAACAACCGCACTGCTTGCAGCACGCTGCAATGAAAGCGGAATATCTTCCACGTTTGGATACATGCCTACAGATGTTGTATGGATCATTACATCATACTGCTCAAGCCGTTCTTCTGCTTCTTTTATGCTTAACACTTCTGCATTGCGGAACGAGGGAGCAGATTCTGCGAGCTGTTTGGCTTTTTCTATCGTTCGGTTGCAAATATCAAACTTTTCCGGATTGTCGCGGACGATCGTTGTAAAAATCGCTCTGGCTGCCCCGCCCGCGCCGATCATTAAGAAAGACAGTTCGGAGATTGGTTTGTCCAAAATTCTCATTAAAGATTTCACAAAGCCTTCTCCATCTGTATTATATCCGACAAGCTTGTCTCCTTCTCTTCTGACAGTGTTAACGGCACCAAGCACTTTTGCGCTCTCATCAATATGATCGAGATGATCCATGATGGAAACCTTGTGCGGAACAGTCACATTGATGCCCTGTACACCAAGAGCTCTTATCCCTTTTACCGCATCTTCCAGACTATTCTCTTCCACCTTAAATGCATGGTAGTGTCCGTCCAAACCAAGATCCTCCAAAGCCGCGTTATGAATATCCGGCGACATGGAATGCGCAATCGGATTTCCGATAACCCCGTACAGCTTCTTCATACTCCTCTCCCCTTTTTGTTAAATTAATGAGCGCCGAACAAATACGTGAACGCCTTTTGGCGCATAAGCCGTTATTTTTTTATTCGCGTCATGCACCGTTACCCAGCCTAACCCAGAGAAAACGATATCTGTCTTTTGCTCTTTCATCGTAAACGTATGGGCAACCAGCTCTGGAAACTCATCCATATCATCTTTTCCCGGCGGTGTAAGCAATTCTCCTGCGTGCTTTTCATAAAGCGCGTCTGCATTTTCCAGTTTCGTTCTGTGAATCATTAATTCATTCGGCATATAGCAGACAAAGGCAGCTCTTTCACCTGAAACATAATCAAACCTTGCCAGTCCGCCGAAATACAGCGTTTGCTGATCGTTTAGCTGGAATGTGCGCGGCTTCAGTTCCTTTTTGGGCGAGAGTACTTTTAAATCCTTTTTGTTTACATAGTGCGCCATTTGATGGTGATTGATGATTCCCGGTGTATCATAAAGCGCAGAGCCGTCATCTAACGGAATTTCAATAGCATCAAGAGTTGTGCCCGGGAATTGGGATGTCGTGATAATGTTGTCTTCACCTGACACTTCTTTAATAATCCGGTTAATGAACGTTGATTTCCCAACATTGGTACAGCCGACAACGTAAACATCCTTGCCGTTACGGTAATGCTCAATCGCATCAATGACATCTCTGATCCCCTGGCCGCGTCCCGCACTGACCAAAAATACGTCAATCGGTTTTAAGCCAAGCTCTTTCGCCTCGCGCTTCATCCACTGGATCAGCCGTTCTCTTTTGAGCGATTTAGGCAGAATATCTGCCTTGTTTCCGACTAACAATATAGGATTGCCTCCGACTAAGCGCTGCAATCCATTAATCCAGCTGCCGTTAAAATCAAAAATATCAACAATTTTAACAACGAGAGAATCCGTTTCTCCAATTCCATGGAGGATGTTTAAAAAGTCATCATCCGTTAAGGAAACGTCTTGTATTTCATTGTAGTTTTTCAGTCTGAAGCAGCGCTGGCAAATTACACTTTCTTTAGAAAGCGAAGCCGGCGGCGCGTATCCCAGACCATTTTTGTCTTCGGTTTGGATTGTGACTCCGCAGCCGATACAAACAACCTTTTCCATTCTTACTCCTCCCACTGAATGTGCCCTTTTCGTTTGAGAGCACTCAGTATTCTGCGTTCGACCTGGCGGTTAAAGCGCGTAATAAAGCCATCCGAGGAAGCGACAGGCACGACCAGGATCGTATGGTAGCCGTTACGGTTCCCGCCGAGTACATCAGTCAGCAGCTGGTCTCCGATGACAACACAGTCCTCTTTTTTCAGCTCCATATTGCGCACTGCTCTATTAAAGGCTTTGCCCATCGGTTTTCTTGCTTTATAGATGAATGGTATGCCGAGCGGTTCCGAGAAAAGTTTTACTCTTCGCTCATTATTATTAGAGACAATCGTCACTTTAATGCCGTGCTCTTTCATTTCTTCAAACCACTCGATCAATCGCGGCGTCGCGTTTGGTCTGTCCCATTCAACAAGTGTATTATCCAGGTCAGTGATAATTCCTTTTACATTTCGTTCCTTTAATTTTTCAGGTGTAATATGAAAAATATTTTTAACAAACTCGTCAGGTAAAAAAAACTTTTTTAACAAAACCCGCACCCTTCCCTTTTCTTTCTCTTAAAATTCATGTCGAAAAAAATCGAACTTGCGCTTAAAGAAAAACTGAGCAAAAAAATTTCGACAAAAATTGGGTTTCTTCACCAGGTGTGGATAAATTTACACACACTATCCACTCTTATTACATCACTCTTTTGACAAATTATAAACACGATACTCACAAGTTATCCACTTTTTGGTGTGGATAACAGAACGATTGTTCTTATATGCAATTCATGGTAGATTAAAGATAATCTTCAGCTTCAGATGAACGCAACCTATAAATGTATGTCACAAAGTCATGAATGATTCCAACTATGAAGGAGGTGTCTCTCCCATTAATTGGGTTCCTAGCATGAGAAAATTGTCTGATGAATTATTAATAGAATCTTATTTCAAAGCCACCGAAATGAATTTAAACCGCGACTTTATCGAGTTAATCGAAAACGAAATAAAAAGAAGATCGCTCGGACATATTATTTCCGTATCTTCTTAATAGGAATTTGTCTATTTTTTCCGGGCGTATTTCCTTTTTTTACTCAGATGACTGATATTATATCACTTCAGTTACGCGCTTTACTACTGTTTTCAGCAAAAAACACCCCTAAAAAGAGGTGTTTTCAGGGCTGGATTTCATGTGAACCAATACACTCCACCCACAATCAGGAGAACAACAATCAAAACAACGATAAAAGCGTATCCGTATGCTCTGCTTGCGCCATATGGCCAGCCGCCGAAAGGATACGTGTATAAATAACCGCTGCACATGTGAAGCGCGCCTCCTTAAAAATGTTTCTATAACAGCCTATGTAGTAGAAATAAAACGGCTTAGGCCTTTGTCCGGATCAGCGCTTCAGGACCTGCCCATCTTGTATTCCTTCATAAACTACCCTTGCCCCTTTAGGTGTCATATGATTGCCAGAAGGATCTATCAAGCCGGATTGGATAAGTGCTTCATCAGTAGCTTTTCCGCCGTCTGCTTCTATAAAGTGCTTCCAGTTGTCTACGAGAGGCACATTCATATGTTTCGCGACATCTCTTGTAATATCATTGTATGAGTTATGCCACTTTCTCGCCCCGCCTTTTGATTCAAAAGCAGCCGCTTTATACCTGGAATAGTAAAAGAGGTGATGCTTCCCGTTTCCTTCAATAATAGGGATACACGTCATTAAAACAGGCTTGATGCCGTGTTTTCTGCTTTCTTTTATAAAGTAAACCAGATTCTCTCTGAAACGCAGCTTTGACACTCTTGGCTTTCCTTCAGCCAGAATCCCTGCGTCATTAGTGCCAAACATAATAAAAAGATGCTTAGGTTTTTGATCGAGTACATCTGTTTGAAACCGTAAACGGGCATCTTCAGTCGTTTGTCCTCCAATTCCTGCGTTGAGAATATCAAGATTCCCGCGTTCAGCCGTTTTTAATACATTGACCCACTGCTGCGCTTTTGGATAGTCACGATAATCCCAATTAGAGCCGCGTGTATTGCTGTCACCAAATGCTACCACGTCTTCGTATCCTTTTCCTTCACATCCTGCTGTAACGAACAGCAGAAGGAAAAGGATGAACATATACTTCATCTTTACACCCCCAAAAGCTTCATCTTTATGTTATACCTCTGTTCTGTTTCATTCAACGCAGAGTTTTTTCGTTATAGCGTTCTCTCTATTGTTAACGTGTCCCTCTCAACTAAAATCATTCTGTTTCCAGTAAGGGGTGAGATATCTATTTCAGTTCCCGTCTTTTTCTGCGAAAAAACACTTCAGAGAGTTGAATGCAATAACCTGCTTCCGCCAGAGGAAACAGGCTACTGATTATCTCTGCATTTATTTTAATTTCGCTTTAAGCTTGGCCTTTGTTTTTGGTCCGTAAATACCATCAGCTTTTAATCCATTCATCAGCTGAAAACGTTTCACGGCATTTGCTGTTTTCGGTCCATAAATGCCGTAAATACCGTTATTCTTCGCGCCTTTATCGGGGTAAAAATGAAGGGCGGCTAAAGCCTTTTGCAGCTGAAGAACTTTAGTGCCTTTTCTATAAGGCGCAGTGAGTTTTATTACTCCTGAAGGCAGAGGATAAGATTTGGGTGATTCTTTAGATGGCGTATCAGAGGAAGAAATTCGGTTTTTGAAAGCACTCCATTGATGTAAGAGTTTGCGGGGACATTCTTTTCCAGACCATTTTTTGTGGGGAACAACACGATCCAGCGAAATATTATGATCTTTCATTAATTTTTTGATCAGCCACTGCGCATTAGCTACTGCTTTGTCAAAATCGCCGTCTGCATTTTCACAGATTTCAATCCCGATTGATTTGCGATTCCCTGTCCCATTGATGCCGTCGCCAGCATGCCACCCGTTTTCAGTAAGAGGAAGATGCTGATAGATGTCTGAATCGTCTACTGTAAAATGCCAGCTGACAGATGTACTTGGGTTTTTCACATAATCAGCGTGCATTTTCGCATCGGCACCTTTGGCGGTATTTGCTGTATTGTGCACCGTAATATAGGCAGGTGTCATCGCATAGCCGGGACGGTTATCGTTTGATTCTGGTATAAAATCCTTTTTTATCGCTACCATTTCTATCCCTCCCTACTATTAAAGAATGCAGCAACAAGAGAAATGGACAGCCTATTTTGCTAGATAAAAAAGAATTGTATTTCCCCCACTCGTATTACAGTTGAACCACCGAAACGGTACAAGTTATACTAACGTAGATGCCGGAGATTCTGCCTCATGACATCGCCGCAAGTGTTGGGAGTGGATAATTGAAATGTTAAAAAAGACTTTAGGTATAATCTTGATCATCGCCGTTATTGCAGTCGGGTTTTATCAGAAAGAAGCTTGGCTTGATGCTATAAAAGCAGGCGGATTGATCTCCGTTTTATGTAGTATGCTGCTGATAGCCGCCGACGTCTTTTTCCCGATTGTGCCGTTTGCAATCATTGCAGCTTTAAATGGCGCTGTGTTCGGAATTGCAAATGGTGTTTGGATTACACTGGCCGGTTCAATGCTCGGTACAATATTGCTGTTTTTTCTCGCGAGGTACAGCTTTCGAGATTGGGCCAGAAAAAAAATAAAAGCTTATCCTGCTATACAAGGATACGAGGCTTCATTCGATAAAAATGCGTTTACCGCTGTTCTATTGGGAAGGCTTATCCCTGTTATCCCTTCTCTAGTCATGAACGTTGTATGCGGACTAAGCAGTGTTCGGTGGCATGTTTTTTTCTTCGCCTCTTTAATAGGAAAAATCCCGAACATTTTAGTTGTTACCATTGCCGGCGCCAATTTCTCCAGCAACAAATTGCTGTCTTTCAGTATTTACGGGGCCTACGTTCTGATCTTGATGCTAATCATATATATAAAGTTTCCTCATCTGGTAAAAGCGTCAAAAAAATAAGGGCGGCCCGCTTCGCCCCCTTACTTTTTTTCTGTTGCATGTCCTCCAAATTCATTACGGAGCGCAGCAACAACCTTTCCTGTAAACGTATCGTCTGTTAACGAACGGTATCTCATCAAGAGCGACATCGCGATCACCGGAGCTGCTGTCTGCAGATCTAGTGCCGTTTCCACTGTCCATTTCCCTTCCCCGGAGGAATGCATGACGCCTTTGATCTGATCCAGCCTCGCGTCTTTAGAAAAAGCGCGCTCAGTCAGCCCCATAAGCCACGACCTTATGACAGAGCCATGATTCCATACCCTTGCAACTTTCTCATAGTCAAATTCAAACGGACTGTTTTCCAGCACTTCAAATCCTTCACCAATGGCAGCCATCATTCCGTACTCAATGCCATTATGAATCATTTTCAAAAAGTGCCCGCTGCCCGCTTCTCCGGCATATAAATATCCATTTTCAACAGCAGTATCCCGAAACAGAGGCTCCGCGATACGCCATGCCTCCGGGTCTCCTCCAACCATATAACAAGCCCCGTGACGCGCTCCCTCCATACCGCCCGAAGTTCCGGCGTCGAGATAATGAAGACCGGCTTCTTTCATTTGATTGTAGCGCCGTATCGACTCTTTATAATGAGAATTTCCAGCCTCAATGATAATATCCCCTTCGTGTAATAACGGTGCCACATCACTCAGTACAGCATCTACAACGCCATGCGGCACCATCACCCACAGAATTCGCGGCGTATCTAATAAAGAAATCAATTCTTTTATATTTGTTGTCCCCTCAGCTCCATATGATATCAGTTCATCAACAGCCGCTTGATTCACGTCATAACCGATTGCTTGATGATTGCGGTCGATCAATTGTTTTCCTATGTTTATGCCCATTTTCCCTAAGCCGATCAATCCTATTTTCATGTGAGTTCCTCCTGGTTGTCTAAACTCTAAAGCCATTACTCTTTATGTTCCCTGTGAACTGCTATGTGATACGTTCTGTTTTCTCAAATAAAAAACAAAAGCGGGCCGCGATCAGCAAGGGTAATTCCTTTTATCCCCAGTAACTTACTGCTCCGTGTCATATCGTTTCTGTATGATCTTTATCATAAAGAAGGCTTTATAATTTTTTGGCTGCTCCATGTATGACAGCAAAAATCGCGGAAACATGCTTGATTTCCTCTCTATTTAAGTTAAAATATGGGAAGGGAATTCAACTTATTTCTAGCTAAGAAGGTGACAACTTGCAGGATCAAACACAAACGATCATTGGAATGACGAAAACCGCGAAATGTTTATTATACGGTACACTTGCAATCATCGGTCTTCTCATTGGTTATTTTTTTCATCAGCTTGCGAAATGGGCATTATCCCTGCCGTGGATTCCATTAGAAGGCCCTCTTCGGCTTGTTACCTCTTTTTACGGATCACCGGTTAAGTTTATCACCGCGCTGCTTGGCCTGATTGCCGGTATATGGTTCGCTCATTCAATCATGAAATTGCTAGTAACTGTACAGATTACAAACGACTCCGTAGCATTAATGAAAGGCAAGCAAGTTCAAACGATCCACTCCGAAGACATTGCTCTGGTATTTATTGATCACAAACGGCTTGTCCTCTTAGGAACAGACGGATATGAACTGGCCCGTGAAGAAATAGATGAAAAACCTAAAAACATTGAGCAGGCCTTTAAAGAGCATCATTACGTGTGGTCGGCTGAAGGTGACCCGTTTAAAGATAAATTTCGGCGATGGGTACCTGAATCACCCGATCTCTCTCCAAGCGCTCATGCTATATTGAAGGCTCGTCAGAAAGCACTGAAAGAAGAGGAAACAGACGACATTGAAGATTTCCGTCTTGAACTCGCAAAGATCGGAATTGTTGTACGTGAAGAAGGAACACGCCAGTATTGGCGAAAAGCAGAATCGTATCCTCCTCAGGAGAATCAGCCTAGCGGCAAAATAGGATCATAGCAAAAGAGGCTCAGAATTGAGCCTCTTCTTTTATTACTGAACAATAAACAACACTTTGGTGCCATCCGGATAACTGCTCATTTGATTTCCTACCCATGAACCGGCGCCGCGATTATCAGAAGGCGTTACATATCGAACATCGGCTCCGGCGCCTCCTTCTTCACAAACTGCCATCGGCCATTCATCCCGATCGTAGCCAGGCTTCGTCGGAATTCCTTTTAATGACTCCTCCCGCCTTTTGTCCGCCCCCTCACGATCAATTGTACATATATCAGAATGTCCTTCGGCAATCGCATCTTTTATATGATCCCCGGTTTCCGGATAACGAGACAACGGAAAGTATAAAATTTTGTCATATAAAGCAGCCCCCTTGACCTGTTGCGGAGCCGTCATATCCTTTCCCAACAAACAAAGAAAAACCGCTGCCGCCAGAAGAAGCATTGCCATCCATCTTTTCATCCTCATCCCCCCATACAGTTTCGTTCATTTAAATGTATGGGGGCAGCGTAAAGATTATTTTAAAAAACAAAACCTAAGCTCTCCATTGAGAAATTTCCCGGTACAGACACAGACAGCCTTCCGATCACATACATTGACATATAGGCTTTTGCCTACATAATCATGTGGAGGTGACGATGGTGACAGGTGTTTTCGCAGCGCTCGGTTTTGTAGTTAAAGAGCTTGTCTTTTTAGTATCTTACGTGAAAAACAATGCCTTTCCACAACCGCTCTCAAGCAGCGAGGAAAAAAAATACTTAGAGCTCATGGCTAAAGGGGATGAACATGCCAGAAACATGCTGATTGAGCATAATCTTCGCTTGGTCGCCCATATTGTAAAAAAGTTTGAAAATACAGGTGAAGACGCAGAGGACTTAATCTCCATCGGAACAATCGGGCTAATCAAAGGAATTGAAAGCTATTCCGCCGGAAAAGGGACAAAACTGGCGACGTATGCTGCGCGGTGTATTGAAAATGAAATCCTCATGCATTTGCGTGCATTAAAAAAAACAAAAAAAGACGTCTCCCTTCATGATCCGATCGGGCAGGATAAGGAAGGGAATGAAATAAGCCTGATCGATGTCCTGAAATCAGAAAATGAAGACGTGATTGATACGATCCAGCTCAATATGGAGCTTGAAAAAGTGAAGCAATACATTGACATTTTAGATGACCGTGAGAAGGAAGTGATTGTCGGGCGGTTTGGGCTTGATTTAAAGAAGGAAAAAACGCAGCGTGAGATTGCCAAAGAACTCGGTATTTCGCGCAGCTATGTATCGCGGATTGAGAAACGGGCGCTGATGAAGATGTTTCATGAGTTTTATCGGGCGGAGAAGGAAAAGCGGAAGAAAGCGAAGGGGAAATAATTTAGCAAAGGCCGGATCGAACATTCCGGCTTTTCTATATTTTCACTAAAGTTTCTTTTAAAAGAAATAGAGAAAGAATAGATGAAAGAGTTATGAAAAGCATTTTTTGCATACTAATAAGCTATATGAGAAAGACAATCTGGATCATACAGATAACTTGATTATGAATTCTTTAATCGCATCGTCCCTGCTTTCTTTATACAGGCCTCGATCTGGGCGTAGTTGCTCGATCCCTTGATCGCTTGTTTCTCGGTCGATACCCTTATATACATTGCCATCACTCTGGATCTTCTTCCTATCAAGTTTTATTAAATAATGAGAGGAATCGTTCATGCATTTGTCAGCTTGCGGTCCCTCGATGATTATCACCTTCATAAAATGCATCACCCCTTGGGGAATGCTATGTAATAACTGTTTGTCCAAATAAAAAACCGATGGTTTGAACCATCGGTCTGTTTTCTATATCACTGGGCCCTCAATATAGTAAATCTATCTTATTAGAAAGCTTATACTTTATATTCATTTGTTATCATTTCTATACGTTTACATCAATTATGGTAAAAAATAGAGATAAAAAAACAATAAACGTACATCCTAACTTTTTCACCTTATTTATTATGAATGTTAACCTCTTCCTTGTAAAATAAAGAAGCGATTTTCATTTCAAGACAGTTAATGCTTTGGCATCGGGACATGTCTGTTAAAGTAGCCAAAAAATACATTCAGATATCCACTTACAACCACAATCCACTTTGATCCACTACAGATTTCTGAGCTGACATTAGACAGCTAGACTTATAAATACCGATTATCAATTTTTTTATTCTGTTCCAGTTCCCATTCACCAATTAGGACATTTCGGCGGCGTATCGGCATAAAGTGAATTAATTTATTAATGTTCTACAACAGACTTTCGTCTATTGGCAATAAAGAATCCACAAATCATTGCAAGAATAGCCATCGCCCACCAGAACGTTGAGATCGCCTGATCATGGTCGATGATAATTAAACGAATGACAGCCGTGATGCCAATATAAATGAAGTAGCGAAGCGGGAAATGAAAGTCTGATTTGAAGTATTTGATAATCAAAGCAATGAACTCAAAGTACATGAAGAATATAAGCAGTTCTCCAAGCATCTCATAATAGCTGTCCACTTTGTTGAACAGTGACTTGTATACGAATTGCACAATGTACCATGTCTCGCTGATCAGAAGTGCGCTTAAGGCTATCGCCAGGAAGAACAGACAGACATTGAGCAGCGCTTGTAACAGGTAAGGCACCTTTTTGAATTTGTTGGAAAATCTCATCATGTTGTCTCCTATTTCAATATATTCGTGGTTTTTATTCTCAGCCTACATCTTGGTGTTCCAAAATCGCAGCACAATGTAGTACTTAGAATTCTTTTGTATACTGTGAAACTGTCCCTGCATGCGGGACATCATTCGCGCAATGCTTCTTTCACCGAGTCCGTTGCTTTCCGGTGTTATATCCGCAAGTTTAATCGTATTGCTAACATGGATCTCAAATATATCTTGATCCGATACAAACGTGATGCTGATTTCTTCTTCCGGATCTGCGTATTTAAATAAGTTTGACATCACATTATCAAATACACGACCAAGCTCCTCCAAATTCACGTTAATATAGGTTTCCGGCAGCTCGCCTGAAATATGGACCCGGAAATGCTCCTGATGAAGGATAGCAATCTGATCTGATATTAGATCGTAGATCACTTCTTTCACTGCAACGTTCTCCAGATCGGCCTCATATTCCCTTTCCAGCAGGAAATACGCAAACAGATTGTCAGACAAGCTTTTTAATTGCAGTGCTTTATCATAAGCATTGGCTACATACCGATCTTTGCTGGTACCCGCTTCGCCTCCCTCTTTTTTGGCAAACTCCAGATTCATGATCAGCGACGTCAGCGGTGTACGCATATCGTGCGACATTTCGGTAACCAGGCTGCGGCTCTCAGCTTGCAATTCCTCGATCGCTTTAAGTTTGTCCAAGAAAGCTTTCCGCAGATCCTCAATGCTCTTTGCAATCATCGCTAATTCATCATGCCCTTTTATCGTCATCTCGTAGTCCAGTTCGCCCCCTTCAAGAATATGAATCTCTTGGTGAATCGTTTTAAGGTAGCGAAGACTTTGGCGAATGCCAAAGAGAACAATGATTAAAAAGATGAGGGTTGCCCCGAGCAAATCCAATGTAAAGGCCAGATTATAATATCGGGAAGAGTAGAAACCGTCGATAATGACTCGCCCTTCACCATCTCTAAACTTGACAGGATGTGAATGATTTTGAGCGTACTGAGTCAGCTTTTCCTTTCCATAATCCGATTCGGAATAAATGGAATCATATTGCAGCTCCTGATCCTTGAATATGGTGAGGTTAATGTAATTTTCTTTTTTGACCCACTCGCCAAACGCTTTTCTATCTGATGTAGACAACTCATTTTCTGAAACGTACTTGCTGAATTTTTGAATGTATCTTGCTGACTCCTCGTGATAATATTCATCCGAACTCAGATAACCCTCGATCAGATCATCTGTGATCTTTTGCAACGTCAGAAAGATCACACCACTCACAATCGAAGCAACCATGATCAGCAAAGCCAGTTTTTTGGTTAGCGTAAATTTACGATGCGCCAAATCGATATCCTCTTCCCCATTCAGTTCTTATATAAACCGGACGTGCCGGATCATCCTCAATTTTGGAACGCAGCTTCCGAATATGCACCATCACCGTATTGTTGGAACAGTAAAAGTAAGGTTGTCCCCACACACTCTCATATATATTTTGGGCAGAAAATATTTTGTTGCGTTTGCTCATCAGAAGTTTCAGGATACGATATTCCAGATCTGACAGCTTGATTTGCTGCTCCTCTTTCCAGACCTCATTAAATTCTTCGCTCACTCTTAGTTTGCCCCCGATAAGAAATCTTTCTTCCTGTTCCTTCTTTTCCTGATAGATAGTATATCTGCGTAATTGAGCAATCACTCTAGCATGAAGTTCCTCTTCCGAGAATGGTTTAGTCATATAATCATCGCCGCCGGCGAGTAATCCCTCAGTTTTATCGAGTGTACTCGATCTGGCCGTCAGAAACAGAATCGGGACGTTAGAGGATTTCCTGATGTGCTGACATGTTTCAATTCCCGAAATGCCTGGCATCATAATATCCAAAATAACCAAATCAAGCGAGTCATTCACAAGTTGCAATGCTCGCTTGCCATCCTTGGCTCTTAGCACCTCGTAGCCTGCACGCATAAGGGATTCCTCCAAAAGATCACCAATATCCTGATCATCCTCTACGACTAATATTCGATGGGTCATGTCTCTCTCACCTCATGATTCTTGATGTTATTTCTCGTGTGTCTTTACTATATATCGTTCATAGTTAAGTACGTTATAAGATACTACGTAAATCTTAACAATTTATGAAAGCTGATGCCCGCCACAAACTTGTCACATTTCCTAAAAAAATGATGACTCTTCATAAATTGTTAAGATTCGGGCTTTATATTTATCCATTGTAAGGCTCAGGTTTTTCAGATCCGAACCACACATTGCAATGATAAATGGAAAAGGAGCATTGATATGACTGTACAAAAAGAAGGATACGGGCAACCGGTGAGTCTGCGGGAACGGGTTCATTTTCTGGACATCGTACGCGGATTCGCCTTG
Source organism: Bacillus sp. AF23 (assembly GCF_020861455.1). Taxonomy (NCBI): domain Bacteria; kingdom Bacillati; phylum Bacillota; class Bacilli; order Caryophanales; family Bacillaceae; genus Bacillus; species Bacillus sp. AF23. The sequence continues at coordinate 38,966 of NZ_JAJHVY010000010.1, read as the reverse complement.
CTGGGCATTATTATTGTCAATTATTTTCTGATCGTAGATTCAGTAAAGGGATTCGAAATGACCTCCGATGACGTACTGCACAATCTGGTTTCCTGGTTTGCTGAAGGGAAATTCGTTACGTTATTCTCCTTCCTGTTCGGAGTCGGGTTTATGATCTTTATGGATCGAGCCGCGCAGAAGGTAGATAGTCCCAACAAGCTGTTTGCCCGCAGGTTATCTATCCTGTTGGGATTTGGCATTTTGCACATCACATTTGTTTGGGTCGGTGACATATTGTCCTTTTACGCCATAAGCGGCTTCCTGTTACTCGCCTTCTATAAACGCACGGCCAAAACGGTGCTTAGATGGATTATCGCACTTATCGTGTTTCAATTCCTGACTCCTGTTTTCACAATGTTGTACAATGTCATCAATACTGCAGGGCAAAAAAACCCGAATTTTTCAGAGTTTACTTTGTTTAGCCACAGCAGCCTTACCTACATAGAATCCATCAGCGCTCGGTGGACAGATATGGTCACGATGGCTGCTAGCTCTTTCCATATGATCTATTCCATGTTTCTCATGTTTCTGCTGGGCGTGTACTTTGTTAAGATGGAATTTTTCAAAGATATGGAAGCGAAAAAGCCTATATGGAAGCGTATCTGGATCATTAGCACAATCGCTTTTCTAATAACACAAAGCAGTATATTGCTAGACATGTTTAATTTTTCGAACATTTCCTCTGTCTTGGGTCAAAATGGCGGCTTAACCGGAAGTATGTTTTATATGAGTACTTTTGCAATGCTGTTTCTGTACGTTCCTCAGCTGCGAGGCCCTATGATGATATTCACTAAAGTCGGACGGATGTCATTGACCTGTTATCTGCTTCACTCTATCATTGGAACAGTTCTGTTCCTCAGGTACGGATTCGGGCTTGCGGGTCATATTCAATCTGCCGGCACGTTCATGTTCAGCCTGGCCGTGTATTTCGTGCTAATGATCTTTAGTACATTGTGGTTGAGACGGTTTAAGTACGGTCCGATGGAATTGATATGGCGCAAGCTGACGTACGGCAAAGTAAACGAGCGCTCCAAAGCAACTCCACATGCGGCAAAATCAATTCAGAAATAACCCCTTTTCCCAGATTGCACGGACTTCAAGTTAGTTGTTGACGGAAGTAGGTATTAAACGGACAGATTTGATTAGTATGGACTGGTTATTTTTATATTATTTAGTGCTTCTTTGGGCTAACTCTGACAGAAAATTCACCAGAGTTTACTCAATGTGTATAGCTCGTGAATCGTGATCGAATCTAAAATGAATCTATTGCGCATGCCTATAGTCAATGGCAACACATTCAACTATTTTATGTGATTTGTAATAGAAAAAATTTGAGAAGAATAACTAATCCCGCGTAAGACACTTAATACGCTAGTGAACGATAGTAAATAAGGGTTACTTGCAGCTTGTTTTCCAAGGAAACAAAGAAAAAAATTGTGCAAAAAGACAGGAAAGAGCTTTTGCAGCAAGTATTTTAACGCCAAATTTACTGCGGAAGAAAAAGCGACGGAATCACTTTTTGTGAAAAGGGCTCGTAGAACAGCTGGAATGTTTCTACTGAACGACTGGACTCGATATTATAGCAAATGAAGGAGTGAGCAATCATGAAAACAAAAAAGGAACCAAAAGTTATTCTGGAACTAGCAAAGGAGTCTGATCTGCCAGAATTCCAAAAAAAATTACAAGAAGCCTTTGCGATTGCCGTGATTGAAACGTTCGGTGATTGTGAAGATGGACCGATTCCATCGGACAATGATGTTCAGGAGTCTTTCAATGCTCCCGGAGCAGTGGTATACCATATTTTTCAGGATGGTAAGAAGATCGGTGGTGCAGTAGTACGTATCAACAGCCAAACACATCATAATTCGCTAGATTTATTCTATGTATCTCCAGAATATCACAGCCAAGGGATTGGTCTTTCTGCTTGGAAAGCCATTGAAGCACAGTATCCGGATACTGTGCTTTGGGAAACCGTGACACCTTATTTCGAAAAGCGAAATATCAACTTCTATGTGAATAAGTGTGGATTCCATATCGTAGAGTTCTACAATGAACATCACTCTGATCCGCATATGCATCGCAATGGACGCGAAGATGACAAGCCCCTGCCGGATGATGATGACTTTTTCAGATTTGTAAAGGTTATGAAAAAAAAGGACTAAACAATTGAACACGGCGAGATGCCGCAGAGAGTTGCTGGTAACCTTTTTAAAGATGTTTGTTTGGATCCAAAAAATCCTAAAAATATATTAGTGTCAATAATTATTTTCACAGACATAAATATACTCCTAACAATGCTCGTTTTAACCAATTAATGCAAATTGTCCATGTTTATACAATCTATATTTCATTATCAGAGGAAGGTAATAATGCTGTTTAAAAGGGGTTTTGATCCCTGTCTCAAAAACAGGGGTCAGTCCCAGTTTTTGTTGTGTTTTTCTCATTCGAGTTTATCGTATTTGCTTAAGTGTAGGGCTATAATGCTTCGCTCACTTGTATGGTGTATGAATCGTTGCCAAGACAACATGGGGATAATTGAGAAGGTTTATTTCTATATTAAATTGTTAATTATGTATACACAACAACAAATTCAGAAAGAAACACATACTATATAAGAATTAAGATAAAATTTTTAATAATTAGAGATACTAGAAGTTCAATAATGTAGTTCTCATGATTAAAAGTTTTCTTTAAGGAGTGTAACAGTCGGGAAATACAAACAAAAATAAGCACCTCCTACTCAGAACATAATATCCAAGCAGAGGTACATATAAAAATGAGCAGGGATATAATTGTGTGTTGACGTATTTTCTCCTGATTATTTCAAGAGAGACTCAATTTCCGATTTCGTTTTCGTCCCATAAATGCCGTCTATATTGGTATTGTTCGCTCCTTTATCTTGGTTGTAGCCAGTACTTTTTGAATTTGTGTAAGCTTTTTCCTCTCATCGTTAGGCTCTTCACTTTGGAAATGCCAGACAACAGCGTATGAGACGTTTTTTTTGCTGCGTGGGCATAATGTATTTTTTTGGCGGCATGTTTTGCATGAGATGAGCATGATTTCCCGACCGGCGCCTTCCATTCTGCTTCAATAGCGGTTTTAACCTTTCTCCCCCGTGCCACTGACAAGATGCGATGTGGACATACTTGCCGTCCCAATCGCCTCTATTTCAACTTAGACTAAAAAATCATTTTAAATTTCATTTCAACTAGCATCCCTTTCAAAGGAACTCGACCCGCATATCATGTACTATCCTTTTTTACTGGAGGTGGACATATGGGATACTCAAATGGTTGTGGTAGCTCCTTCGCATTAATCGTGGTGCTATTCATCTTACTAATCATTGTTGGAGCAGCTTTCTTCGGAGGCTATCCAGAAGGCGTTCCTATTTAACCGATATGCAGGAGTACCACCCTGTTCTGTTTGACGCCATAAGAAACTTTTATGGCGTTTAAATTTGTTTTTTAGACAAAAAATTCATTTTTTCTTATTTAGACGTAAATCTATGTCGAAAACTATCGTTTAGCATATCTTATACTATCCTCACTAAAGGAGGTGGACATATGTCTAATGGTTACGGTAGTTCCTTCGCGTTAATTGTGGTGCTATTCATCTTGTTAATCATTGTGGGAGCAACTTTCTTTAGATATTAAGTTAATAGACTAACTCCTCCGCAGCGCACCTCCCTGTTCGGCAAAACGCCATAAGAAACCTATATGGCGTTTTGTTATGTGATTAACTAACCATATGCTGACAAAGTTTCTGAACAAAGGAAATATAAAATACCAATCTTCATCTTTCTGAAGCTCTATGAGCTTTTTTTAAATTGTCCGCAGTTTTAGCTTAATATAATTTATTGATTTAGAAGCCATTTTATACGCCCAGCTGAAGTTATATAGTGTAGCAATATAAGACAAAAAAAGATGATACAAACTGTTTTTAAATTACTAAAATAAAGCGCTGCAACAGCCATTGCAAAGATCAATAATTCAATAAATAATCTTATAACCCCGTTCACGGCTATTACAGTTTGACCGCTTCGGCTAGGATCATTGGGCACTGCAAACACGGACCAGATAATCATAACTGCAATTGGTAAAACTAAAGTTAAAACATATTTTAAAAAACCATTGAAGTGAGTCCAAGCAAACACACCTATGAAAATCAATGCCGCAACTTCAAGTGAAAATCTTAGAAGTAAATTCATTTGACTCCGTTTTTTTCAACTCCTCTGTATTAAAAAGCACCCCGCAGGAGATGCTCTTTCTGCACTTTATTTCAGCATATAAAAACTTTTCTGTTCTTCTCCTTTTGGTTCTCTTTGAGTTTTTGGAGAGTTCACCTCCACTTTTGAAGATATGATACCGACTACTGCTGTTACTAATGCTCCGAATAATGCAACAATTATAAGTATAGTGACATATGACAACTTTTCTCCTCCTATCCAGATAATTATCCAAATAATCAGGAAGTTGTCTACAATTCGCAAAATTTGTCGAACGAAATTGTTGAATAATACACGATTTTGTTATGAAAACTGAATTCAGCATTTTCCGTTTACATCACCGAATTCCTAATAATTCCTCCCAGCTGAGTTGGAGTCAGATGATTAAAATGTTCTCCGAAAACTTGAAAAAGTGTTCAAGTATGAAGCAAAAAAAGGACTGAACGATCCTGAAACGTTCCTTGCAGAAAAGACGGAAATTAGATAAATAAACGCAGCTAGTTTATTATTATTGATTTCTGTTTATTTAATTCTGTTTACTAATAAGATTTAGATTCTCATTTATAAAGTGATTTTTGAACAACTTAGAAACCCTTACAGGGCATAGGTTTTTGTTGTTTTTCTCATTTATATTTTCATGTAGGTCTCTTTTACATTATCATTTATAAAAATGAAAATTACATAAGGAGCGTTTATTGTGAAGAGAACCATTGAGTTTGTTTTAAGTTTAATAGGGAGCAGATTGGGTGCTGTAGCATCTATCCTAGCTTTAGGTATCGCTTACCTTGATTTATTTTTTCACTTGATCAGATACTTTGATATGACAAGCGACCTCCTTGTTGGGGCATGGATATCTTTGATCTTTTCATGCATTGGGTTTACCGCTTCAATTGTTGTCTTATTCAAACCAAAGTTGAGCAGTGTTTTACTTTTTATCTCAGGGATTGGAGGACTTATATGTATTGATTGGTTTTACTTAATACCAGCTATACTTATGATGATCCCTGGAATCATGGTGTTTGTAAGGAAAGGAAAAACTGCTCCTAAAGCAATTTAGAGCAGAGTATAATTCGACCGAACCAACTGGCGGTTCTGTTAGTGTATAGTCATATTTCAGATAAACTAATTGTTATTATTGAACAGTACCATAGTCAAAATCAATATCTTTCTTGTCTAAATCCCCCTTAACATTTTTAGCATAGGTCATGGTTAAATGCACGCTTTTATCTATCCACCAAGTTCCATCATCAGTATTTGTATCCCAAGTAACATCTATATCTCTGTTAAAATTCTCAAAAAACACCAAATCCCCAACAGCTACTGTTTTTCCGTTGATTTTGTAATATATTAAAACAATTTTCTTATCAAATATACCTGTCCCGTGCTTTACGATTGTTAAACTATAAGGCTTGTTAGGACATTGCTCTTCAAGTATAATTTCAGGATTTAAAAATAAAACATAACAGATGAATAAAATTGGAACAATCATTAACCTTTTTAATAATTTTTTATTGATATTAAACCCCTCCAGCAAGAAAACTCCGTTTAACAATCCATTTCATTTGGGATACACCCCTATCTTTTGAACGTACTCAGGCATAGGCAAAAAAATAAAGCGTTTCATTTCGTATTATAAGGCAGGGATAGGGTAAAACGGAAGAAATGTAAAGAGGGCAAAAAGCTGCTGACGAGGAGTCAGCAGCTATACATGCATCTATCTGTAGAAGTCCTTATCAATAATAATATATTCAATATCATGTCCGTTATTTCCAATTGATGAGGAAACGCTCAAGGCCAAGGGCCGTATTTAATGCGCCATCATCTCATGAGCAATATCGTGTCCGTCCATTTCTGACGGGTAATAGGTAGGCCAGTTTTTGACTTCATCAAGTAAAGCTTCACGGTCGTCACCCCAATACAGATGGTAATGGCTGGATTTAGTCGGATGAGATACTATGATCACTAAACTGAATAAACTGAGGAAGTCCTTCAGCTTCTTTAGCAAGTTTGAATATGTATCTTACTCCTCTATTGCCCGCATCATATGTCAAAATTTCGTACCCGTCATAAATATACTGACCAGAATATTCTTTTCCATTTTTGAAGAACGTTACAGTATCTGGTTGAATTAAGATACGTTCAACATCTGTTTTATACCCTTTTTTATAATATTCTTTATATTCTTCAGCTGTCATGTCACCTTCATGTTCTGCTTTATAAGAAAATACTTCGTCAAGAGTACTATCTTGCAGGTATGAATATACAGATTGCCAGTCTCCTTCCCAGTCAGAAAGTGAACGATCCTTTACTTGACTGTCTTTAAAATACCCTTCATAAATTTTTTCTGTTTCTTCATCATGTGCATGACTATGATCGTGAACATGTCCGTGTGTGTGACTTTCGGATGATTGCTCTTGCGTTTTAGAAGAGTCTTCTGCAGCTGATGAGGATGATGTTGTTTTAGACTCGCCTTCGGATGAACCTGAATTCTGACATCCTGCCAATACTAGTAATGAACCAATCGCTAATATCCCTAACCTCTTTGCAAATAAAATTCCCATTACGACACTCCTCCTCCTCAAATCGAAATTATTACGATTTGTATTATACATTTATCTTATGCAAAGATCAAAGGTAAAATGAGATGTTTTCATGATTTTATCATCTTACTTTCTGTCCTCTTGACTGTTCATACAAATACAAACACAATTTCCTCGGTCTTTCATTTATGTAATTAAAGTTATCATTCATGAGTGGGCTATCCTAGCGATTGAGTTATCTATAAACAGGAAAAACCACACCAACAAAGTTGGTATGGTTCATTCAGATAGGCCCTAAAGAAGAGACTCTATTGTACGGAGTATACAGCTAGTTGCATCGGTAACCGACCGGACCGTCAGAACCTGTATACACATATGTGTCAGAAACATATCCAATATTCACGATCCCCCGGGAATCTTTCCACTGGATTTGATCCCAAATATTACTCGTTCCATACTTCCCGGTAACAGTCGTTCCATAAGCGTAACAATAGTAAGGAACACGCGAGCCGTTAGGAATGGAAAGCATAATAGGATAGTTTGTACCTGGACCGCTGCGCATATTGACAGGCGCACCGCTGCTTGTTGAAACAGTAAAGTACTGAACGGCAAGTGCCTGACTGGAAAAAATAAATAATGATGCAACCATAACGGTTAACATACTCAGCATTTTCAGTTTAGTCAATGTCATCCCTCTTTCTTCAATTCCTTCATTTTAAAAATGATAGAACATATGCTACCAGCTGCATTTAGGAACAACCGGACCGTCTGAGCCTGTATACATATATGTATCAGAGACAAATCCAGGAACGATCTCCCCGCTGGCAAGCGTCCGCTCTGTGTAATTCCAAATATTACTCGTTCCATACTTTCCAGTTACAGTTGTACCGGTTTTGTAGCAATAGATCGGGATGCGGGTTCCGCTCGGAATAGTCGTTACGATCCCCCAACTTGTACCTGGGCCGCTGCGCATATTGACAGGCGCACCGCTGCTTGTTGAGACAGTGTAATACTGAACTGCTTGTGCATGACTAGAAAAAATGAAGAATGACGCTACCATCACGGTTAACAAACTTGCTATTTTTAGCTTTCTCAACTTATACTCCTCCTCATCATAAATGTCCTGCGTCTGGCTTTCTTACATTCAGTTCAGGAATGATTCGGCAGACCACCTTCTCCCCTTTCGTTTACATATATTGATATCATATTACCATCAAACAGGTAGATGAGAAGTGCCTTTATTACTGAATTTTCCGACATAAAAGAGGATAAAATTTGGGAATATAGGAATTGCAATGCACTCCGAAATAATGCATGAAAGATATGTCACACACCAATTAAAAGCGATTTCTAATCAAAATTTTTGATGATCCCTCGGTCAGTTTCTATCATGAGTGGTGCATCTATACTGTATTTATTCGAGAATATCCATCTTCTCCCGACAGGACCTAATAAAATATAGACTCCTACTTTATACTCCCCCATGAACAGTAAATGATTTTTTGAGAAAGGTTCATCATTTCTTTGCCGAATTCCCAGCTTTAAAAGGTAATCAAAACATTCTTTAACATGATTTGTAGATAAACCAATCTCGCTTATACCTATTACATTGTCGGGCGTGAATACTTTTGACCTCGTTTCCGGAGAGGTTTCTAATCGAGAAATAAACTCAATAATATTACCTGCAGGGTCTTCAAAATATATCGATCTTGCCTTTGCATTTGCAAAATACGCTTCATCGTCACCATCTTCATCAAGTAAATCAACCTTCTTTTTCAGCCATTCTTTAGCTTGTGCGAAAATATTCGAATGGATATTAAACGCAAAATGATAGTAATAGCGATTCGCTTCGTCTTGGTGCAAGGTTAAGATGCTTTCTCCCACTTGAAATATGGCTAATGTATCAGTTAAAGCCAGCGTTTTAAATTGAAGGATATCTTTATAAAAGCTTACAGTTTGATCAAAATGAGAAACAAATATTTCAAGATTTTTTATTTTCACTATTTTCACCCCCTCTCTTAATATATCTAAAATGAGAAACAAATTCTTACAACATTTAGTTTATTTAAGCTACATCATTAGACTGAAAAATAAAGAACCACCTGCACTTGTTTTTCATCCGCATTTCGTAACTTTAAGGATATGCCTCTTCTATCAGCCAGCAGCCGTAGGATCTCCATTTTTATAGCTTCAGTCACATTGTTATCTGAAACCACTTTCTGAACTCGTCATCAATGTCATGACTTACTCGTTCTAGTTTTTTAAATATGACAGAAAACTTTGCCCCCTTTCTTGTCATGTATATCGACATCCTAAAATAATAGCGGATTTTTTATAATATGAGTTTCTTGTCTAGGACAACCTTTTTTCTTCATCATAACTTATATAGTAAGACAAGATTTTTTGAGAGGGTGATTTTGATGAGCTGCAGCAACGGTGGGTTTAGAAGTGTAGACGAATTCATGTTCGGCTCTCGTCGTGGGAACAACGGTAGCAATAGCTTCAATGGCTTCAATGGAGGCAATGGAGGCAACAATGTAGAAACAATTGTTTCTCCCACAAGAAATGTTGTAAATACGACAACCAATGAACGTACTGTTAGACGTGTTCAGCCGACTCACATTGTTAATGTTAATAGAAATGTTACAAGAGTAGAAAATTACTATCCAGTGACACAATCTACAGAGAATGAAAATATCGTTGAGGAATATGATTGTGGAAGTGACTTAAGAAATCCATGCTGTAAACCAGTAAAAAGATGCAATAGGTAATGATTCAATAAAGATTCATTTTAGGCATCCTTATGGATGCCTTTTTTATTACCCTACTCTTTCAGATTTTCGGCTTTAAAATGAAGAGAAATGAGTTGGTTTCTTTGAAGATAACCAGTTAACAAAACGCTCGTATAAAAACGGGAGACCTTGGATCGAGTCCCTTAAAATGACAATAAAAAAGGGAAGATTTTTCTCCTCATTTCTTTATGAACTTGTTTTTTTGCAAATGATCTTCTATCGCTTGTAAAGCCTGATACTCGTCAACGCCATTAGCTCTTATCTTCATGTGGGTATTAGGTTTAATTCCTAGTGACATCACATCAATGAGGGACTTGGGTGTATTTTTCAGGTCGACAGATTCCCCTAGATATTCAAGATATATACTGGAGCTGAATTGACAAGCCGCACGTACTAACAAGGCCGCTGCACGGGCGAAGCCTGTACTCGCGATAATTGTATACTGTTTTTCTATCATTCTCCCTGCTCCTTAGGCCTGAAAATTCCTTAAAGAATTGGAATAGGCCAGTTTTTATTCATAAGCCCTCTATTCTTTCTCTCAATCCGAAACATAGTATCTTGTTGATTTCCAGCAATATCGTTTTCGGGCACAATTAATGATGACCAACTATTCGGTGAGGTACATATGGTCCTTCTAGAAACCTAACTTCTGCAGGCGTCAATTTAATGGCGGGTACAGCCAAAAAATCGTTGTCACTGACAGGTTCGTTGTTCGGATACCGGACAGTTTGGAGATGGATGTTGCCAGCCCTCTACTGTGTGCAGGGATTACAACCTATTCCCCTCTAAAACACTGGAACGTCGGCCCAGGCAAAAAGGTTGCAATTGTAGGAGTCGGCGGGCTTGGTCATTTGGCGATTCAATTTGCGCATGCTTTGGGTGCAGAGGTAACCGTCCTGAGCCGCTCTATGAATAAGAAAGAGGAAGCCCTTGAACTAGGGGCTGACCATTACTATGCAACCAGTAATCAAGCTGCATTTATTGAATTGGCCGGGCGTTTTGACGTAATCTTAAATACAGTATCCGCGAATCTTGATGTAGATGCCTATTTATCAATGCTTCGGATAGACGGAACACTTGTGAATGTAGGGGCACCGGCCGAGCCGGACAAATATAGTATATTCTCCTTAATCATGGGCCGCCGCAACCTAGCGGGTTCTCTTGTCGGCGGAATTCCAGAAACACAGGAGATGCTTGATTTCGCTGCTCAGCATGGCATTGCACCTAAAATTGAGGTGATTCGTGCCGATCAAGTGGATGAAGCATATGAGCGTGTTCTTCGCAGTGATGTACGCTACCGATTCGTTATTGATATCTCTACATTATAAGTCGGAATAGTTGTAAAAGGTGGGATAGCCTTGTTTTGGCTGCGCTTTTACCCTATGAAAATCATAAAACGTATAAACAACTCTTCCCAGGACTCTTGCGAAAAACATCTCAAGCAAATATTTTGAAGGACGATGAACGTGCCTGTTATTCTATGGTATATAGAATTCATAGGAGGTATAAATATGAGCAAAAAAATCGCTGTTCTCGTTACAGACCAATTCGAAGATATCGAATATACAAGTCCGGTAAAGGCATACGAAGAAGCTGGCCATAGCGTCATTGCCATTGATTTGGAAGCAGGCAAGGAAGTTACCGGTAAACATGGCGAGAAAGTGAAGATCGACAAATCGATCGCCGACGTAGATGCAAGTGAATTCGATGCTTTATTAATTCCTGGAGGATTTTCCCCAGATTTGCTTCGCGGAGATGACCGGCCGGGTGAATTCGCGAAAGCATTTGTAGAAAATGAGAAACCTGTTTTCGCTATTTGCCATGGCCCACAGGTACTCATTGATACGGATCTTCTGAAAGGCAAAGACATCACTGGCTACCGCAGCATTCGCAAAGACTTGATCAACGCTGGTGCAAATTACAAAGATGAAGAAGTAGTCGTCAGCCATAACATTGTAACAAGCAGAACACCTGATGATTTGGAAGCATTTAACCGCGAATCATTGAACCTGTTGAAATAAGAAAAAGGCACAGACTGTTTGAGTCTGTGCCCTTTTTTATAGAGAAAGCGTAAGAATCTCTATTCCCCCTTCATTTAAAATGCCTCTTTTGCCTTTTCTAATCAGTCTTTGCGTTGACATTCTGAAAGGCTGCTGTAGCATCCCAAACGTTCAAGCCAAATTGACCTTCTGAGAATGCAGAATCTTCAGCATCTATGACTAGACGGTCATCCAAATATATTTTAAAGTGAGCGCCATGAGCCACAGTTTTCAAATGATATTTTTTATTTATATCTATTGGTGTTTGGTGTTCGGCAATAACAGAGGCAATCCCGTCCTCAAATTTGAAAAATTTCACAAGATCATGTTTCGCATCCACATTGGCTACATAACCGTTTTGTGCGTCTTTATCAGAACGAAACACAAGAGCCCCTGCCCCTTTTCCGTTCCCATCCTTAATGATTATATCGGATTCATAAGTGAAGTCAGCTCCTGATGCTGAAGACATCATGAAGGAATCGCCGTCTGATCGTCCTTGTTTTCCATCAATTGTGTCGGCCCACGTACCGTTTACAGTTGTCCATCCAGTCAAATTGGATATAAACGGTGACGCTCCCCATGCTTTTTTTAAAGGATGAATCGTTAGGGAGTTTACCTTAGCACGGCCATTAACAGCATATAATTCAAGACCTTTGCTTGATCTATCCGGGAGAATGATGTCAGTCAACACCTGCTGCCCGTCATTACCAAATACTTCGACTGAAGAGCGGTCAACAAAAATACGCATTTTTATCTTTCCATTTACCGGCTTCAGCGGAGCTGCTTGCTTCCCAGTGTTAAAGGTTGGATTAAAGTTGACATTTCCGGATTGGCTTCGGTCAACGAACAGTTTGCCGCTCTTTTGATGATAACCGACTTTTGTATATTGATTTCTCCCTGTTCGAACCTTAAAACCGAATTCAGAAGCCGAACCTGGATTCACTTGAAACTCTGCATTCATTTCATAAGCATCTCCATATATACCCGCCAATACATTACTGCTCACTGGCGATATCATCTTATTTTTCCACTTCTGCGCGGCTCCCCTGATCGATTGCAGCTCTGTTACTGGTGTTTGAATCACTCTGACCCCTTCAGAAAACGCTTTCAATTTTACTTCTCTTGGAATAGTCATTGCACTTCTCCATGGAGATGTAGGAACATCGTTGGCATATTGCCAATTGCTCATCCACCCTAGCCAAAGCCGCCGTCCATCTGAAGAAGGGACATCGGACCAAGAAACAGCCGCATAAAAGTCTTTACCGTAGTCGGTCCATAATACTTTGTCTGACGGGTTTTCGTTCTTGAAAGTTGTTCCATCAAAACTTCCTACAAAATATTGCATGCCTGATCCTCCTGAAACCGCACCGTTTCCGACACTGACTTGCATCACCCATTTCTTTTGTTTCGGATTGCCGTCTACAGGAAGCTCAAATAAATCCGGACATTCCCATACGCCTCCATGACTTCCTTGTCCTTGTCCAAACTCACTTGCATATGTCCACTGCTTCAAATTTTTCGATGTATAAATGAGAATTCGGTCACCAGCTGCCACGACCATCACCCACTTTTTATCTTTTTCATACCAAAACACTTTCGGATCGCGGAAATCTTTTTTTTCCGGGTTTGGAATGACCGGATTACCTGAGTATTTCGTCCATGTTCTGCCTTTATCATTACTATAGGCGACGCTTTGCACTTGGCCGTCTTCATGATCCTGCGTATATATAGAGACAAGCGGCTTCTCCTTGCCGGTTTGAAAACCGCTTGTATTATTCCAATCGACCACTGCGCTCCCGGAAAAAATTGTGCCTTTTTCATCAGGTGACAGCGCTATGGGAAGGTGCTTCCAGTGAACTAAATCCTTGCTTACTGCATGGCCCCAATGCATCGGCCCCCATTGCAGACCGTATGGATGATGCTGATAAAACAAATGATACTCCCCTGCATAATAAACCATTCCGTTTGGATCATTCATCCAGTTTGCCTCTGGTGTGAAATGATATTGGGGACGGTAATCCTCATCATAGTAGCTTGAATCGGCTGCACTTACTGGCAGCGCCATAGTAAACAGCATGGTGAATAGGATCACGACTTGAATAAGCTTCTTTTTCATTCTGATTCTCTCCTCTCTAACATTTAAAAACATTCAAGAGAGACATCTGCACGAGTGATCCGTGATAAAAGCTGTATCGAATGATGAAGAGGTTATGAGAAAGACTTCTGCAGGTTTCTCCCCTTTTTACCCGTTAAGCGCTCATGCCAGAAATCCAGCCCAATAGCCAAGAATACCGATCACAAATATGCCAACGATAATAAGGAGCGGATTTACTCCTTTTCTCAGCATCCATGCCACTAATAAAGTCAATCCTAAAGGCAGCACCCCCGGCATAATGCTGTCTAAAATATTTTGCACAGTTTGAACGTCAACTTTTCCGTTATCATCTTTAATTCTTGAAACAACGATCGGGATGTTGATGGTGGTCCACTTGGAGACCAAAGCCCCCATCACAAATAACCCGAGGATGGAAGCGCCTTCTGTCAGTTTTTGAATACGATTCCCTGCTAGATCCTGCAAAATCTCCATCCCTTTTACATAGCCATACTTTAAACCGTAATATTTTGTGGTTAATCTGATGGCATTCAGCAGGAAAAAGAACAGCAGAGGACCGGCAATGTTTCCGCCTAAAGCAAGAGAAGCCCCTAAAGCAGCCAATACGGGGCGTACGGTTCCCCAGAAAATAGGATCGCCCACACCCGCTATCGGACCCATTAAACCGATTTTCATCCCGCTTATTGCTTTCCCGTCTATTCCTTTATTGTTCGCCATTTCTTCTTCCATGGCAGCTGTCACCCCAAATATGGGTGCGGACAGCCACGGATGTGTATTAAACCATTCCAAGTGGCGCTGCAAAGCTGCGTTTCTTTTCGCTCCCGGACCGTACAATTTTTTTATCGCCGGTATCATCACATAACAATATCCCATTGCCTGCACACGTTCAAAGTTAAATGAGCCGAGCAAGAAATTCGAACGGATAAACATACTGAAAATGACTTTCTTTGTTAATCTTTTTTCTTTCTCCAATTTTCATCCCCCCTCGTTCTTATGCATCAAGATCGTCATCATCATCATAGACAGCTGCATTGCTGCCGTCCGCGGCTGCGGCGACTGCCCCGTGGGCGCTATTTTTTTGCATAACCTGCTGGTATAAAAGCGCCAGACAGAGACCAAGAGCGCCAAATCCTACTAAATTGAAATCGGTAAACGCTGCCAACAAAAAACCAATATAGAAAAATGGCTTAAGATAAGGGATATTCATCATATTGATCACCATTGCATACCCCACAACAACAATGATGCCTCCTCCTATTTGCAAACCTTTGGTAATGACTTCCGGAATATTTCCCAAGAACGCCTGAACAGCGCTCACACTGATTAAGGCCACAATCAAAGTCGGTATCATGACACGCAGCGCTTGAAACACCATGGCGGTAATATGCATAATTTCAATTCCTTTGATATTCCCCTCCCTGGCATATTTATCAGCACGGTGAATGAAAAAGACAGTAATCGTTCGGACAAAAATAGTAAGCGCTTGACCTGCAGCTGCCAAAGCAACAGCGACGGCAATGCCTTCACCAATGCCTTGATCAGCGGTAATCACTAAAATGGTTGAAATCACAGAGGCAATGGCTGTATCAGGCGCCATGGCGAGGCCGACATTCATCCAGCCCAGCGCCATCAGCTCCAGCGTTCCTCCTAAAATGATTCCTGTTTTTAGATCGCCAAGCACAAGGCCAACCAAAGTGCAGGCAATCAGCGGACGGTGTGTTTGCCCTTCATCCAATACACTTGCAATACCTGTAATGGCTGCAATGATTAACAACAAAATAATTTGTATTGAAGTCATCATCTCATCCCCTTGATGATTTTGTCACATTTCTCAAAATCTCCATAAAGTCTTCACTGGCATCAGAAGGCAGCTGCCTCAATTCCAGCGTGACGCCTAATTCATTTAATGTCTCAAACGCCTCTATATCCTCTTCAGTTACACTGACTGATTTGGTGATTTGCCGGCGATTATTCTCAAAACGCATCCCTCCGACATTTACGGTTTTGATAGGGACGCCTGCTTCTATAAGAGATACAATATCGGATGGGTTTTCAAACAGCAGCATCGCCGTTACCCCTTCGTAGCGCGGACTATGAAACGCCTTTGCCATTTTAGAAATGGATACGGCACTCGCCTTTACATTGGAAGGAGCAACAGAAAGGATCAGGGTTTTTCTCATTTCATCCTGCGCAACGTCATCTGACACAACGATGATGCGGTCTGCTGCATGGACTTTAATCCATCTTGTCAGGATTTGGCCGTGAATAAAGCGGTCATCAATTCTTGCCAATGTAATGTTCATCATAGTTCATCCTCTCTTTTTTCTTCACAAAGTGTTTTTGCTTTTTCTAAATGTTCGCTGCAAACTTGAAAGCTTTGCTGGCTCATTTTTTTTAAGTGATTCAGCATTTCTTTGAGTTTCATGTGTTCTCTCAGGCTTAATACCTCCAGTAATATCGGCAGGTTTATGCCGGCAGCCATATCCATTCTTTGATCCTTAGCGATGAAGGAAGCCGCTGCGTTATATGGTGTGCCTCCAAAAATATCAACTAAAAAAAGCACCTCATTTTCTTTCGGAATATCCTGAAGCGTCTGATGATATTTTTCTTGCAGCGTTTGGATGCCCTCTCCTTTAAAAAACGGCACCGCTATCAGATGATTTTCTTCACCGAATATCATGCCTGAAGATTCTTTTAATGCTATGGGAAAGTCCCCATGTCCGCTAATAATGACTGAAATCATAACACGTTTGCTCCTTTCCTTTTTCGTACATCCATTTATAATGCAAGTATCGTGCCAAAGAATCTGTGTTAAGCGTTTTCATTTATTTTGCAGCACATGAAGAAAGCTGATTGAAACACATGTGAATATAAAAATAAACCTGTATTAAAATGGCGTTCCATTTAATACAGGTTTACGTAAAAAAACCGCTTTTAACACATGTGGCCATGTACTTCTTCAGCAAAAATGGCGGCTATAAATAATTTTTCATCATCGCTTATGTTCAGTCCCAATTTTTGTTCATAAGGGATTAATGTTCGCTCTGTCACCTCAAAAATCTCTTTCAGCTGATCGGTTATTTCGTCTTCTTCGGAAAAAGCAATCGGATTCTGTTTAATCACCCTTTCAAAGGCAAAAGCCGTATGCATAATCACTTTGATCATCACTGTGTTATTGAAAATGATGCCTAACTCATCTTGAATGGTCTGAAGCCACTCTAATAAGATTTCTATAATGTGATGGGGGTTCAAAAAAACCAGATACTTTTTCAAACTATCCTCGCAAAGCTCCCGTACAATGATGTTTGCGCCCGATAATCCATTACTCATCGGAATGCTGCCTTTTGTGATCGCCTGTTGGATCATCTTCTCTCCTTCACCTTCAATTAATACCTCCAAAGATACATGCGGAGCATTGATTTTAGGATCTTTTGTTCCTACTGTCGCAAGAATCTCATACTCTTTTTCGATGTCTTTGATGCTGTTTGCCAATTTAATCGATGATACGGTCAATATGTGGATGGGCACATCAGAGGCCTTGTTTACGATCGTTGTTAAGATGTCTTCCAGCTTTTTTGCCGTTCCGCTGCCTGTTGTGCAAATCGAAACCAACGCCCTCTTTTTGCCTGGTGAGGCGGCAGGCTGCCGATCCCATAACTCAATAAAATCCTTTGTGACCGAATCATATATGGCATGTAAATGTAAATTCAGATAGTTCACCTTTCTGACGGCGTCCAGCACCATTGAGGTCGTGACATTGCTGATTGTTTTGATTTTGATGCCTGTTTTTTCTTCAAGCTTGCTTTCCAGCATTGCAAGTGATCCCATGTCAACAAGCATTAAAACACCTTCACCTTCATCTACTTGCTGTATTTTTCCCGCTAAGCGCTCCATAATTTCCGCAGGTGAAACAGAAAGGGGCATATCGACGGCCGCAATTGGGGTGCTTCCTAAAAGCTCCGTCGCTACTTCAACCATGGAACTCGCCATGCTATTTCCATGTGCGGCAACCACAATCCCAACTCTTTTGTTTTCTTTTAACGTTTTGATGGAATGAATCAACATCGTTAAGTAGATGACTTCTATTTCCGGGACCGTTACTCTGAAGTGTTCCTGAATTTTGTCTTTAAATATGAGCGCCACCTGATACTCTTTCACATGGGTATCACGGATTTCATCCGTTTCCTGCGCATTTAAAACATCAATTTGCTTACCGCGTTTTAAAAATGAATCAATATGCATACTTAAAAAATAGATAAATTTACGGTCAAATGTGCAATTCAATTCTTGTTCAGCAACTTCTTTTAATTGCTTCGTCATTTGAATCACGCCGTCCTCAACAAATGTCAGCAGGTTGTCATTTCGGAACGCGCTTTGATTAAAAAAGCTTCTGACATGCAAATGAATATCCGTTAAAATATATTGATTTATTTCCTTTTTGGACAAGCCTTCTTTGTTTAGCACTTCGACCTTTTCTTCTATCAAATGATACAAATTAAATGATAGATCATCATCAATTTTTGTTGTTTCATCTTCTACTATCGGGGATATGATGGTTGTGATATTGACATATTCAGAAATCGTTTTGCTTCTTTTCATGTTTTTGCTGCTTGACATCCAATCTTGCTTGATTTCATCTGGGAGATCCCGAACGGTCAGTTCAACAACTTCATCTCTGTCAAGATTATGTAAAAATCCATGTGCACAAACTAACTGCACATTTGATTTCAGCTGTCCCACATTCCCAAACTTCGCAGAATGAATCAATGCATTATATACATCGATATGCACACTTAGATTCTTCTTAATACGCTCTGCTTCTTTCCCTAATAAAAACGTTGTGAGATCAACTCTCTCTTTAAGAGATCGTTCTTCCAGCGATGGAATATGAATCGTCATTGGAATTCTTCGCAAAAATGTTTTTAATAGAGCAGAATTAGGGTTTTCGGTAGTTGCGCAAATAAATAATACTTTCGATGTTCTTTTATGTTCAGTTTCTCCAAGACGGTTATAAGATCCGCTGTCGATAAAATAAAACAGCATTTCTTGTCCCTCAGGCGGAAGACGGTGGATTTCATCCATAAACAGAATGCCCCCGTCGGCCTGCTCAACTAAACCGGCTTTATCTTCGCTGGCGCCGGTAAATGCTCCTTTCTTATGACCAAATAATTGAGAGAGTAATAATTGAGGATTGTTATAGTAATCTGCACAGTTAAATGTGATGAACGGAGAACCAGGCTTCAAAATGTCAGAGTAAATCGCAAACTGGTAAATCCGGTTCGCAAAAAGGGATTTACCGGAGCCTGTTGGTCCTAAGAGAAGCATGTGCAGACCGTGCGGAGGATAAAAAACAGCTGCTTTTGCTTGAGAAATTGCTTTCTTCAAACTGCCTTTTGCTCCAATCATAAGTTCAAGAGGATTCGTAGAAATATTTTGATCGTTCTTTTTTTGATTTTCAGAAAGCTCCTTCAGTTCTTTAACTTCCATTATCTCTGTATTCCATTTTTTGTTGAATGCTCTTTCCACTACTTCCACTGGAATGTAGCGCACGGGAAACGTTTTAATTTTTACCACCTTTTTGGACCGCACGAGATTGTTTAATTCAAAACTGACATTGGACCGCTCTATCTTCAATTGCTGAGCAATTTCCTTTGCTGAATTTCCCTGTACCTTTAAAAGATGATCTAAGCTGGAGTCATGAAAATTATGCATGAGCTGATGGTATATTTTATCAATTCTTTTCATCTATATCATCCTTTGTCCTTATTCGTCAAAATTGGTAAAACGGACATCAGTTTTTATGCCTTGTACTGAGGATCTCATCTCATTCTATGGCCTTGCGTCCGCACTTGGATTTTCTTTTTCAATATTCTGTGAAAAGTTTTTATATGCAGGAACAATAGCACGTATCTCAACACAAAAGCTTGCACCGATTAAAAAATAATTTCGTTATTTGTCTAAACAGACGCCCTTTTTTGGTGTTTTTGATCTATGATTCACTCAGGTTGTCCCCCTTCAAAAGTAATAATTCGTAAACAGTTTACCACTCTCCGTGAACATATTGGTGACAAAGTTCTGATACTTCGGAAAATACATCTTAAAGATCAGGACAAACAACCCAAAACTTAATCTCTTGTCATTATAAACATGACTGAATGTAAACTCTCTATTCTTTTTATAACATTATTATTTTAATAAAAAATAGTGGGATATATTATTAGAGCGGCAGAAAAGAAATCCTTTACACATCCTGATGGATATGACACCTTATAAAAATAGATACATTAGTTACATTTAATTAAAAAAATCAATAAAATTTAATATAATATCAGTTTCCTGTTATAATGATAGATAAAAAATTTAGGAAGCTATGATTCCTAAACAACCAAGATAACTATATTTTTTATTGGAGGAAAACATAAAGTGACGGACGATTCCACTATGGACAATTCTCTGCACAAACGGAAATTGTCCAGAGGCCTTAAAAACAGGCACATACAACTCATAGCGATTGGGGGGGCAATCGGAACTGGTTTATTCCTAGGATCAGGGAAATCAATACATTTTTCAGGACCCTCTATTTTATTTGCTTACATGATCACGGGCGTATTTCTCTTTTTCATTATGCGTTCACTGGGAGAGCTGCTCTTATCAAACGCGGGATATCACTCTTTTGTTGATTTTGTAAGTGATTATTTAGGAAATATGGCAGCATTTATTACCGGCTGGACGTACTGGTTTTGCTGGATCTCACTTGCTATGGCTGATTTAACAGCTGTAGGCCTTTATACACAATATTGGTTTCCTGGTGTACCCCAATGGATGCCAGGGTTCATTGCGCTTATGATGTTGCTCATCATGAATCTAGCGACTGTAAAACTTTTTGGTGAATTGGAGTTCTGGTTCGCATTAATCAAAATCATCGCAATACTGGCACTGATTGTTATCGGTATTGTCTTGATCATAAAAGGATTTTCCACACAGTCAAACATAGCCTCCTTCACGAATCTTTGGAGTCACGGCGGCATGTTTCCAAATGGTTTACATGGATTTATCCTCTCATTCCAGATGGTCGTGTTTGCATTTACGGGCATTGAACTTGTGGGGCTTACTGCAGGCGAAGCAGAAAACCCAGAAAAAGTAATCCCTAAAGCAATTAACAATATCCCTATTCGAATTTTGCTTTTTTATATTGGCGCTCTTCTTGTGATTATGAGTATTTATCCATGGAATATCATCAATCCTGCTGAAAGCCCGTTTGTTCAAGTATTCTCAGCGGTCGGTATCACAGCAGCCGCCAGCATCATTAATTTTGTTGTACTGACATCTGCTGCTTCAGCTGGCAATAGTGCTTTATTTAGTACAAGCCGGATGGTATACTCGCTTGCCAAGGATCATCATGCACCTGACCCATTGCAAAAGCTGACTGCCTCAAATGTACCAAGCAATGCATTGTTCTTTTCAGCCATTGCCATTCTTATTGGTGTTATTCTGAACTATGTAATGCCAGAGCAAGTCTTTACGCTTATCACAAGTGTTTCTACTATATGCTTCATCTTTATTTGGGGCATTATTGTGATTTGCCATTTGAAATATCGGAAAACAAGACCGGAGGCAGCAAAGGTGAATACATTTAAAATGCCGCTTTTTCCATTATCCAATTACGTAACACTGGCTTTCCTAGTGTTCATACTGGTTGTGCTGGCACTCGCGAAAGATACGCGTGTTTCCCTATTTGTCACTCCTGTTTGGTTTCTCTTATTGATGATTGCTTATAAAGTTCGTCATACTAAGTGAAATCATAAAAAAGACAAGGGAGCTGTTTATCCCTTGTCTTTTTAGTGTGCTGCAAGACACTGGATATTCCATGTTTTACGATCCCGCTCATTGATTGTCATGATCTTTTCCCGTACAAATGTCTCCAAATAAACGTATGCTGAAGATCAAAACATACATGCCTCCGTGATTTAATCTCCATACTTATCAAAAGACTCCGTTCATATTTTGAACGGAGTCTTTTGATAAGTGGCCGTGACATCAATTTAAACCAGTTTTAATACCAAAGCCCACTAACATGATTCCCGTTATTTTTTGAAAAGCTTTCTGGAACTTTGGGTTTTTCATCCATTTTTTTGCGTAATCAATGATATAAACGAGAAAGAGAAACCATAACACCGCTAACAGGGTGAGAATTGAAGCTAAAATAATAAGCTGCTGGTTTACATTTCCCTTCAGATTGATGAATTGGGGCATGATCGTGACATAGACCAAAACCGTTTTGGGATTGAGAATGTTACTGAGTGAACCTTGCATAAAGGAAGATTTATAGTGTCGTTTCGGAGAAATTGCTGCGGTTTTTGCCTGAGCTTGCATGTCGTCTAAAGAAAACATATTTTTTGCAAAAAAACTTTTTATCCCTAAATAAATTAAGTATGCTGCTCCCAAATATTTGATTGTTGTAAAAAGAATCACCGACTTGGCAATGACCATTGATAAACCTAGAATGGCAATAACCGTCCAAAAAGAAAGTCCCGTTGCCAATCCGAGAATATTATATCGGCCAGCCTTTGCGCCATACCTAAGGGTATTTTTCATAACAAGCATCGTATCTGCTCCTGGAATGATAACCATCATGGCAGCGATCGGTATGTATGCGAGTAAGCTGTGCATGTTCTTTCCCCCTTTAAATGAATCCCCTTAACATATAGTGACTACTAAAGTAACTCCCTACAAAAAGTGTATCAATACGTTTGGAAAAAATCAATCTGGTTTGTTAAAATAGCGATTACAAAGGCAGCGACTGCTCTTTATATTGGAGGATGTATGAAGGAAAATATGTTAGACATTTTAAAAAACCTCAATTTTACCGAATATGAATCAAAAGCTTATCTGGCATTATTGCAAGAATCGCCTTTAACCGGCTATGCGGTAGCCAAAAATTCCGGCGTGCCTCGTTCAAAAATATATGAAGTCTTGGAAAGCCTTGTCTTAAGAGGAGATGTTTTTGTAAGCCACGGAAACACGCCTCAGTATGTCCCTGTACCCGCTAAAGAACTGATTAAAAACCGACGGCTCAAAGCGGAAGAGAATTTTGACCAGGCTGAAAAATACTTTGAAAAATTCGAACAGACCGCAAATGACCGGGAAAATATCTGGAATATTACCGGCCGCAGTGAAATTCTTGAAAAGGTGAAGGCTTGTATATTGTCAGCAAAAAAAAGAATCCTCTTGGAGATCTGGAAAGAGGATTTCAAAGAGGTGGAATCAGAGCTGAGACAGGCGGCAAATAAAGGTGTCATAGTCACCATTATTGCCTACGGAGATATCGCATCTGATTTTGCTAATGTGTACCTTCATGATATGAGCAGTGAAATTACAGAAGAGTATGACGGACGGTGGCTTGTATATAGCGGAGATGATTCAGAAGTAGTAGCAGGTATTGTCTCTCTTGGCAACGATAGCCGTGCTGCATGGACGATGCATGTAGGTTTAGTCATGCCTATTACAGAAGTGATCATTCATGATCTGTATCTCATGGAGATTATGAAGAAGCATAGAGGGCTTTTAGAAGATAGTTTTGGAAAAAACCTCATCCAGTTACGACGCAAATTTTCAATCCACTCAGATTTTAAAAAACATTACTTGGAATAGAACACATGATATTTCCTGTATACCATGTAACCAAAAAACATGGCTTGTATCAACAAGTCATGTTTTTTTATGCAACTCCCCCATTAATAGGGTCTTTTCCGTTTATTTTTAAGCAATTGATCCTCCTCTCCCGCTCCTGATCACTTTTTTTAAAAAAATGATATCTGCGAAAACTATTTTTCAAACTGCCCCGTCTATCCTAGGTAACATCCTACGATATACGTATATTAAAAAAGGAGCCCTTTATTGCAATGAAGAAAAAACAAACAATAAAAGCGTTGCTTGTCACGTGTATAACTGACCATAAGCAAGATTTCTACAGGTTAGCCTTCAGTTATGTGAAAAATCAAGATGACGCATTAGATATTATTCAGGAATCTATAAAAAAAGCGCTCAGCTCAGTTGAAACGGTCAGAAACCCTGAGACGATAAAAAGCTGGTTTTATAAAATCTTAGTACGTACAGCTATCGATTTTTTACGAAAACAAAAAAAGGTAAAGGTGATGGATGACGAAACGATTGAGTTTTTAAGCTCCGGAAAGGAAGATCACTATAAGGACACTGATCTTCATGAAGCGCTCGACGAATTGCCGTCCCACTATAAAACAATTATTATTTTGCGTTTTTTTGAAGACCTCAAACTAGAAGAAATTGCGGAAATTACAGGGGAAAACATGAATACCGTCAAAACGCGCCTTTACAGAGCATTGAAGCTGATGCGCATTCAGTTGACGAAGGAGGATCTTTCTTAATGGATAAGAGATTACAGCAATTAAGAGAAGAATATAAAAATGTCCAGATTCCTAAAGAACTGGATATCATTGTCGAAAAAGCCCTTCAGCAAAAACCAAAAAAGAAAAGAATCGTCATGTGGCCGACATCAGCAGCTGTCGCGGCAGCTATTTTATTCACTGCACTTGTTAACATCAACCCAGATGCAGCTCAAGCGATGTCAAAAATCCCTGTCATCGGCAAGATCGTCAAAGCCATCACTTTTATTGAGATCAAAGAAGAGAAAGATGAATCAAGCATCGATGTCAAAACGCCTGCTCTGTCGGGACTTTCTAATAAAGAGCTTGAAAACAGCATCAACCAGAAATATTTGAAAGAAAGCAAGCAGATGTATAAAGAATTTATACAGTCCACATCCAAAAACAAAAAAGGACATCTCAGCATCTACAGTGATTACGAGACAGTAACAGACACGCCAGATTTAATTTCTATTCGGCGTAATATTGAAAAAACACAAGCATCATCTTACACACAAAGCCGTTATATCACAATTGACAAAAAGAATGATATCTTACTTACATTAAAAAGCTTATTTAAAGATGACCGCTATATCAAAGTCATCAGCCAAAACATCAAAGAACAAATGAAACAGCAAATGAAGGAAGATCCAAATAAAATCTATTGGGTCACTGACGAGGATGCAGAACCATTCAAACACATTCAGCCTGATCAAACGTTTTATATTACAGAAGACCATAAACTTGTGATTTCATTTGATGAATATGAAGTTGCCCCCGGCTATATGGGCGTTACAGAGTTTAAAATTCCGACCAGCGTCATCTCAAACCTGCTCATGGGAGAACGTTATGTTCGATAACAGAAAAACATCCATGTCATCATCTGTCATGGGTGTTTACCCTTTCGCAAAGGACCTGACAAATATCAAGAAGGCGTAACCTTGCAGCCAAAACAACGAGAATATCTGCACATGATTGGAGGAATACCATGTATCACAAGACACAGCATCACCGCTACATCACTGGACTCGATGGCCTTCGGGCTTTTGCCGTACTGGCAGTTATCGCTTATCACCTAAACTTCAATTGGGCTAACGGAGGCTTCATCGGAGTTGATATCTTTTTTGTATTATCAGGCTACTTAATTACATCTATTATATTGCCGGCACATGGAAATGATATCAGCCTTGATTTTCGGGACTTTTGGGTGCGCCGAATTCGGCGGCTTCTGCCAGCGGCTTACCTTATGATCATATCCGCTGTTATTTGGGTCGTCGTGTGCAACCGGGAACTTTTGCACACTGTGCGCGGAGATGCCATCTCTTCTCTCTTTTACATGAGTAATTGGTGGTTTATTTTTCATAAACTCTCGTATTTTGATAGCTTTGGATCCCCGTCACCGCTTAAAAATCTTTGGTCATTGGCAATTGAAGAGCAATTTTATATTGTATGGCCGATGTTTTTGGTTGCTGGAATGTACATATTTAAAAACCGTGCGAAACTGGCGGCAGCGGTGTCGTTGCTTGCGCTCTGTTCAGCCGTGATGATGAGCGTACTGTATGAACCCGGCGGAGATCCGAGTCGCGTGTACTACGGCACAGATACTCGTTCGTTTGAACTTCTGATAGGATGTGCTCTGGCTCTGATATGGCCGATGAAAAGGCTGTCTTCCAACAGGCTGCCATACAAACTGAAGCGCCTTTTGCATGTCACAGAACTTTCGGCGTTTTGTATTTTAGTTTTGTGTGTCTATTTTACAGATGAATACGAACCTTTTCTTTACAGAGGCGGAATGTTTTTAATAAGCATTACAGCCGCGGTCCTTATTGCATGTGTATCCCATCCGAGCAGCTTTTTGGGCATTCTGCTGTCATGGAGGCCTCTTCGTTGGCTTGGAACGAGGTCTTACGGTATTTATCTTTGGCACTACCCTATTATTGTGTTAAGCACGCCGGTTCAAGAAATCGGAAACCCTGTTTTTTGGCATATTGCGCTAAAGATCATCGCTACATTTATACTCGCCGAGCTATCCTATCATTTTATTGAGAAGCCGATACGGACAGAAGGGGTTAAGTCATTTTTCCGCCGGGCTTTTATTCATAGAATTCGGGAATGGAAAACGACATCTGTCATCAGCAAATTGTCAGTTGGCTTCGTCATTCTCGCTATGCTTATTTTTGCAGGGGGACTGTCAGGGATAGCCGGAGAGAAAAAACATCCGCAATGGACGTATAGTACACAAGAAACAAGCGCTGACACAAACCAGACGTCAGAGCATAGAAAGATGGCAGCATCCGATAAAGACGGAGAAAACAAATCCAAACAAAAAACAACAGCCTCAACTAAAGATCAAGAGGAATCGAAGGCAAACGGACAGGAGACTAAGAAAAAAAAGGACGTAAAATCTCAGAAAGAACCGGCAGCTGCTGATAAAGAAGTATTAGCAATAGGGGATTCCGTCATGCTTGATATCGCCTCCAGCCTCCGTCAGTCTCTTTCACATGTTATAATTGATGGGAAGGTGGGAAGACAAATGTCTCAAGCTTTAGAACTGACACAGGAATACAAGTCTTTTAATCAGCCGAATAAATCTGTCATCATTGAACTGGGAACCAATGGCTACTTTACAAACAGCCAAATCGATCAATTGCTTACATCTTTCTCAAAAGCTCATATCTATCTTGTCAATACGCGGGTTCCCCGGCAATGGGAAAGCAAGGTGAATGAAGCTTTGCGGCAGCAGGCTAACACGCATAACAATATTACGTTGGTTGACTGGCATACAGAAGCTCTCCAGCATCCGGAGTATTTCACCCCTGACGGCGTACACTTGGTTCCCCAAGGGGCTGAAGCTTTAACCGCTCTTATCGTTCGGGCAATAAAATAGATTAGCAAAAAAAGAGGTCCTGCTTAGACCTCTTTTTTGCGATGGATCAATTCCATCTGCAGGCTGAAAACCGCTTTTAAAAAAGGATTGCCTGGTCACATAGATGACATGGACCAGGCATAAAACCTAATCTATTGGAAATTTATATTCTGCATTCTAAAATTATTCCTTCCGCTTCGTTCTCAAATTCACCTAATACGATAATAACCTTCGATTCTTTATTCATATTGCCACCCCTTTCGTTTATGATCTATTTATATTACAATGTTTTTCAATTTTTATTAATGAATAGGCGTAAGAAAACTCACAATCCCCCGCCCTTCCTAACTTGAGAAATGGCTGACCTGTATATGGTCCTCATCATTTTTATTTCTAGCTGTGAAACCCTTATGTTTACCTATCGTTTACGTGAGGGTAAGCAAATATAGAATGGAGGGATCATCGTGGAAGCTAATGCAGAAAAAGAGATGAAAAAGCAAATAAATCGATACGAGCTTTTTTTCAAAAAACGATATAAAGTTCTCTATACAGTAAACGATTTTATCATTGGCGCTTTATTTTTAATCGGCAGCTTTTTCTTCTTTTACGATGAATTAATGTCTGCAGGGATATGGCTGTTTGCGGTTGGCAGCTTCCTGCTTTTAATCAGACCGACGATTCGTTTGGTTCATGATTTTCATTACAGAAAACATCTTGAGCGTCTATATCATCATGGAACATCCTCTGACTAGCTTGAAGTGTGAGGAAGCGAACAGATGAATGCATAGTCTCAAATCGGACAGTCTAACTCAAACAGCAGGATGAGATGCAAGAATAAAAAGGAAAAAACGCTTGATTAAGTTTCTGGAAAATTAAACTCCAAGATACAAATATATAACTTTATAACTATTTATTTATCAAAAACCAGAAAAAAACTAAAGTTTTATATCTTTCGGACGATAATAATAACAAGGCCGGCGCGATACTCCCTATAACATCCTTTTCAGTAGATTTCAATATCGTGCCGGTTTTTTTCACATGCTAAAGCAATCCCGCCATCTCTGGCGGGATTTATTTTTGCTTACATTCCAGCCCATACATCTTTTACATAACGTTTTTGATCTTGCAGCTTCTTCAGCCATTCTGCTGACGCTTCCTGACTTGCTCCTTTGTCAGCTTCATAAGCCGCACGCAGTGTGTTCTCTACTTCAGGAGCCATTTGCGCACCATCGCCGCATATATAAACGTGCGCACCTTTTTCGATCAGTGAAATTAATTTCTGTGCATCTTGATTTAGCAAGTGCTGAACATATACTTTTGGTTCGTCTTCCATTCGTGAATAGCATCGATGGACTGTTACCAAACCGGCTTTTTCCGCCTGGTCAAGCTCTTCTTTATAAAGATCGTCATGATCAGGACGCCGGCATCCGAAGTATAAATGAGCTTCGCCAAGCGCACTTCCTTCCTTCTTCAGAACGGATCTGGCCTGGATGAAACCTCTGAATGGCGCAATTCCTGTACCCGGTCCCACCATAATCAGCGGGGTTTGGGGATCATCAGGCAGCTGGAACCCAGATTGCGGCGTCCGAATGAAACAGGCAACCGTATCACCTTGACGGAGTCCGGCTAAGTAATTGGATGCAACGCCCTTGTATTCCCCGCGTCCGCTCCAAGCTGAGGCCTTTACAACTCCCACCGTCATACTGACCCTATTTGCTTTGACCTTCGGTGAGCTTGAAATTGAATAATATCTTGGCTTTAGTGATGGCAAAAGCTCTAAAAACCGTTCAAACGGCATTTCGCAGGCCGGATAGTCCTCTAACAGATCCAGCATTGTCACACGTTTTGTCAGAACCTGTTCCTTGTACATTTCATCACTCGATACAAGCAATTCCAGCTCTTTTTTATGAGGCGGGCATACTGTATATGAAGCCAGCTCACGAAGCTGAAGCCTTGAAGCAGAATCCTGCAGCTCTACGTAGGATGATAATAACTCCGTCACTCTGATCGGCCGATCCAGCGGAAGGTGAGCCATATGCGGGCTCCCGTTCATTTTCATCACAGCCTGCGGCTGTAAATCGAATCGGTTGAGAACCCGTTGAACCAGCTCTTGGCTGTTTTTCGGCAATACTCCGATGTGGTCGCCTTCTTTATACGTTTTTGAGTCAGGGAGCTCCAATTCTATATGACGCGTCGAACGCAAACTGCTTGCTGTCTGAAGCTCATGGTTTTCAAGAACGATACCTTCAAACGCGCCATACGCTTTAGCAAGCGGTGTCTCTGTTGCTTCACTGAGGAATGTAATGGATAGTGACGGCTTCGTTTCTTTCTCGGTTATTTCATTCACGTGAAAGGCTTCCATTGTTTCCTTCCAAAAGCGGTTCTCCCAAGACTCGCGATGGCTTTCAAAGTCATCGGCCGCATCGCCTTCCCCAATGGATGTCAATCGTGATGCTCCTTTTGATGCCATCATGTCATCGATAAGCCGAGGAATTCGCTGATACGTGCTGGCCCAGCTCCGGTTTCCGCAGCCGAATACCGCATAGGAAACATCCTTTAATTGACCTTCCTCCAACTCTCCCAGCCACTCAACAAAGCCAGCAGCATTATCAGGCGGCGCTCCGTTATATGAGGCAGTCACAATGACAACAGCGCCTTGGGAGGGGAGTTTTCCAATGTAATCATCAAGTGGTGCAGTTTCCGCTGTAAAGCCGAGCCGGCGCCCGTAAGCTGCCAATTCACCTGCCATGCCTTCTGCGGTGCCGAGATTTGAACCGTAAAGAACGAGTAAAGGTGTGCCTTGTTTAGGTTTTGTCTCGTTTTCTTTCGTTTCGTGCGCGGTGCCAGTCTGTTCTTTTTTCTGAACATTCATTTGGACCATTTTCCTTGGTTTCACTGTAATTTTAAAATCATCCGGTTTAATTGTTAATGCCTCTTTGATTTTGAGCTCGTAACCAGTGTGATTCATCAATTCAAAGTGCTTTAATACAAGTCCGAGAACCATTGTCGCTTCTTGAAGCGCAAACTGCATCCCGATACACGCGCGCTGGCCGTTTCCAAACGGTTTATACGCATGGTGAGGAATATTTTCAGGGTTCTCAAACCGTTCCGGACGAAAATCTTCTGCATCTTCACCCCAAGCGTTTTGATCTCTGTGAAGTTTTGGAATCAAGACGGAGACGGGCTGTCCTTTACTGATAGGGTATTCGCCGCCTAAAACTGTATCCTCCTTGGCATAAAGAGAAAAAGCGGGCGCTGTCGGATACAGCCTAAGCGTTTCATTGAGAACCATCCGAACATATTTCAGCTGCTGAATGTGTTTATATTCAGGCGTGTCTTCCGTTAACACGCGATCGGCTTCCTCTTGAGCTTTTTTAAGTTTTTCCGGATGTTTAAGCAGACAGTAAATCGCAAAGGAAAGCAAGCCGCTCGTTGTTTCATGGCCTGCGATTAAAAACGTGATGATTTGATATCTGATGTTTTCATCATCCAGTGTCTCACCCGTTACAGGATCTTTCGCATAAAGCATGAGGGATAACAGATCCTTAATGTTTTGGTCCGGGTTTGCTTTTCGCTCTGCTATAATTCTGTCAACCAGCGAATTCATCACTTCGATATCCTTTTGGAACTGCTGTCTCGTTTTGACCATCATCTTATCCTGCAGGCCCAGTCTTTTTGTTTGGTTCATTCCCTCTTTTAAAGCCCGGAGCATGCTGGTGATAAACGGATGCTGCGTATCACGGTAAAAGCTGTTAAACCGGTAGTTAAATCCGCATAACCCGATGGTA
Source organism: Bacillus sp. AF23 (assembly GCF_020861455.1). Taxonomy (NCBI): domain Bacteria; kingdom Bacillati; phylum Bacillota; class Bacilli; order Caryophanales; family Bacillaceae; genus Bacillus; species Bacillus sp. AF23. Next base: position 8,164 of record NZ_JAJHVY010000010.1, on the reverse strand, counting down.
TCAAGCGTCAGGCGGGTCATATCGTCCGCCACGTCAATTTCTTCATTCGGATTCAGCCGGCTCCATTTTTGAATCAGCTGTGTCGCGATATCCAGCATCATAGAATGATAGCCTTTCATTGCTTTTTGACTGAAGCTCGGCAGCAGAATACGATGGGCTTTCTGCCAATTCGGCTCGTGCGTCCAGCTAGTAAACAACCCGTCTCCTCCGAACTCACGCACTTTCAGCAAGCCTTTTCCAAGGTTTTTGTCAAATCGGCTCTCGTCACACACTTCAGCAACGAGTTCATGGCCTGATACGAAAACGCCGGATACACCAGGAAAATCGAAACGGAAAATCGGCCCTAACTCATCAGCAATCCGCCATAAGGATTGGGAAAGCTGTTCCTTTTCCAAATGCGGGAGGTTTTTTAAAGGTCCGTATGTTTTCGGCTGAGGTATTGCACTTGCCTGTTTCATAAACATCTTCCTTTCTTTATTCTTCTGAAGTCAATGAATGAAGTTTAATCGCGTCCCAGCAGCATTGCTCCAATTCAGAAATCAAATCAGCATTCATCTCTATATCACCTTGTTGCACAAGCTGATACAACTTGAGAAATGCGCCTAATACAATCGCAATTAATACATTGGAGGGCAAGGAGCGGATCACTCCTTCTGTTTTTCCCTTGTTAAAAAAATCGTCAAGCATTTGAGTCAGGTTTTCTATCATTTTTTTGCTTGTTTCATTTAAATAGTGAGCATCCTTTTTCGTTTCAAGGAAAAAAAGCGCGTAGTCGCTCTCCTTGGTAAATTGAACGAGACAGCAAAATATGTGGCGAAAGCCCTCTCTGACAGGCATTTCAGAATAATTTCGCTTTACCTTTTCTGAAAAGCGCTGAATACTTTCTTGAAACAAAACATTGACGAGTGTTTCTTTGCTGTCAAAGTAGCGATAAATCGTGCCTGTACCCACTTCCGCTCTTTTTGCTATCATTGGGATGGTGGTGGCATCAAATCCTCTTTCCGTAAAAAGCGAGAGCGATGCCTTCATGATCAAATCGTATTTACTGATAAGTGCGGATGCCATGTAAACTTAAAACCTCCGATTCATTTAGGAATGAACATTCATTCCGTTTGTTCATAAATGATATCCACTCTGTCTCGAATCACCTCTTACCCATTCTTATGTTTATAGTTTATATGAAAAAAACTTTTTTTAATATAAATGCTATGCAAAAAATATAAAATTAAGAAAATATACCCAAATCCCTGAATGTCAGAAGTCTGGATATATTTCCCGAGAAATTTTTTATTTAACAGCGACAATACAAAGGCACGAATCGCGTCTGATGACAGAAATGTCTCTAAAATGCTGATCTTGCAGCAATTGAATATATTTTTTCTCGTTTCTTTCTGCATTATTATCAATACTGATGTAAAATCGGCCGTCAATTTGAAGCACTCGATAAATCTCTCTTAATGCGAGCCTGACATCAGTACAAGCCTGAACCGTATGTAAAGAAAATACTTTATTGAAGGTACGGTCTTCAAAGGGGATCCTTTCCGGATGACCATGGAAAATGCCCCCTTGATCTGTTTTCTTTTGCTTTTGGATTGCACGAGATACCTGTCTTACTTTTCGCTTAGAAGAGTCGATGCTTTTTATGCTTCCCTTTTCAAGTTTTCCCGTTATTGTCTTAAAGACAGAGCCGTTTCCGGTTCCAATTTCTAAAATTCTGTCATTTTCTTGTATGTCTATAGAATCAATCATCATATGCTCAATGATTTTAGTTTGCTTATATTTCCCAGAAAATAATTTCAATAGGTTCGCTCGTTTATAAAGTTTGTTTTCTAGCATTTTAAACACCTGCTTTTGGTTTCCTGTGCTTATTTATTATATTGAAAAAATAAACATCGCTTCATTTCTTATACAGAATGAAGATATCAACTAGACGGCAATGTGTTTAGAAATGTTTCAACAGAACTGAACATTTTCATTTTTTCCCGCAAAAAAAGGCAGAAAACAAAATGTTTTCCGCCCGCTTTTTAATGCCAATGATATGGGAACATATACAGCCTTTGCTGCTGCATCGCCGCCAGCCTCTGCTGACGGAATGGATTACCATAGCCGTGTTTGAAGGAATGCGGCATGGATGCATAACCATGACCTATCGACGGCAGCCTTTTTTGTTGAAAGTTCATCATGCCATCACCTGCCCTTACATAAAGTGCTGCTTTTTTTATGATATGCAGGGCGGCATTTCCTTGACAGCTTCATTCGCTACACTTGGTCCTTCTCCATCGTATAATGCATCAATAGTTCCATTTTAAACATTTGTCATCTCTCCCTTCTGTATTTTGTTTCCTTTTTTTAGCGCCAGTTTGTCAAATAAAGATGTTTCAGCTGAGATTCTTTCATTTCATCATAAATCTGCTCGATCTGCTGTTCTTGTTCGAACTCTTCCGGGCTTTTAAACCGCTTGTTAATCGTTAATGTCAAAAAGAATAGGTTAATCGTCATATCGCTCACCCCCTTTCAAAGTCCGCTCCAAGCGAAATAACCCGCGGCATCTCCCTGCCGCGGGCACATAAAAACCGCAGACAAAAGAAGACACCCATGTCTCTACTGCCTGCGGGGAGTTGCGTATGTCCGACGATTCCGAATTTAATGCGTGCGATAAGCATCGGTTAAGGAAGGACACGGACTCTTCCACAGGCTGAATAAACCATTATAAATTCCTTGTACATTGCTTGAGCCACTAACTGGTCTGCGTCGTTGTCGCATTGTCATTTTGATTCAGCCTCCTTTGCTTTTTTTCTTACTTTGTAAGTATATCCACCAAATTCCATTTTGTAAACATCTTTTTCTAAAAATGGACGTAAATTGTGTGATTCATCGACTGTCTTTGTCCCTTGTTTATGATACCTGTTTCATTTCTTTTCTGGAGCGGTCTTTCTTATGATATGCGATAAAATAGATGAATCCGACAAACACTGCTCCTCCAATAACATTGCCGATAAAAGCCGGAATGAGGTTTCCGATAAACTGCCCCCACGTAAACGAGCCTGCAAAAATGGCAGCCGGAATCACAAACATGTTGGCGACAACGTGCTGAAATCCGATTGCCACAAAGGCCATGACAGGGAACCATATGCCAACAATTTTCCCTGCGCCATCTTGAGCACCGAAGGAAAGCCAAACTGCAAGACACACCAGCCAGTTACAGCCGATGCCGGAAACGAGCACCTTGCCAAAGCTCATATCAAGCTTGCCTTGCGCGACGGCGATCGTCTTTTCCAAATATGGCCCCGTTTCGGTTAAGCCGACAAGATGTCCGAAAAAGTAAGCAACAAACAAAGCGCCGATCAGATTCATAATGGTAACGATCACCCAATTAACCGCCAATTCCTTTAGTGATATTTTTCTCGAAAATAACGCCATTGCCATTGACATCATATTTCCTGTAATCAGTTCAGCCCCTGCAAGAACCACAAGTATCAGTCCTACAGGAAATACCGCAGCCCCGATAAAACTGGACAGGCTTCCCCATTCTTTCGGAAGATCGCCGATCACTCTGATATCAAGCAAATAACCGAGTGCGATAAAAGCACCGCCTAAAAAACCCAGCACCAAGAGAGACAGCAGCGGAAGCTTTACCTTTTTCATCCCTGCTTCAATTGCTGCTTCTGCTATTTCATCCGGTTTCCGAAAACCCATACTACATACGCCTCCATTGTTTCTCCATTTTTACAGTTATAAAAGAAAAGCATCAAAAAAGGCAGCACTCAAATAACCTGTATCAATCAGGTGTTTGAATGCTGCCTAACTTGTGTGCATACCCATACAACAACATCAAGCAGAATTAAGATATTGATAGAGAATATATACAGTTCGTGCATACATTCCATTGCTTTTGTCCTTCTATAACTGTAGTAAAAACATCATATCAAATGTGGCAATTTTGTGTCAATGGCAAATATGCTAGTTAAAAAGGACTTCTTTTTGGTCGTCAATTTTTCGGTCAAAGACAAAAACAGATACGGCGATATTTTCTTCAATTTTGATATCAGAAAACAAATGAACAAGCTTAGCCCCGATCAGCTCCTCCATTCCTTCCGGCGTTTTTTTAGAGTAAAGGTCTTGAATCAGGCTTGTCCGGGCCGCATGCACCATTTCTCTTCCCTCAGGCGTGCGGGCGATAAACTGCTCGCTCGCGCTCAGGTTGCCGTAGAGCGTCGACACAGCCATATTATCTACAAATACCGTGTGAATCCGTTCAGGTCCTTTGCCGAACAATTCCTTGCGAAGTTTTCGAATAATATCATTAAACTCATGAATTTTCTTTGACATGCTGATTACCCCTTCCGATTTTGCCTTAAAAAAAAGGCCGTTCCCGGTTCCCCTCAGGACATTTCACTTGGTTAAAATTTCCCTGTCATATTGTATTATAATAAATATCACTTTATAATAAAAGCAGTGTTGATGGATTTGTAATAGGATCTTGTTATGAGTCTATCGGTTTATAAAAATCAAGGATTGGTCTGTTAGTAAGACTTGCTAGTGAACTATTCCGCCATGTGTGTTTACACCTTCTGTGAATGAAAGACAGGTGTATCTATACATGGCTTTTTTGACTTCTTGAAAGAAAGATGGAGGGGAATATGAATATGATGGACGATAAGTCGATCAGTGTCCGCGTTGACGGAACAGAAATTCAAGCACGAGCAGGGGCCACAATTTTAGATATTTTAAATGAAAATGGGATTGAGTATCCGCAAATCTGCCACGTCCCAGAGGTTGATCCGATTCAAACATGCGATACATGCATTGTAGAGGCAGACGGCAAGCTGGTTCGTTCATGCTCTACGGTCGCTGAAAACGGAATGTCAATTGATCTTTCGGGAAATCGGGTGAAAGAGGCACAAACCGAAGCAATGGACCGCCTTCTTGAAAATCATTTGCTGTATTGCACGGTTTGCGATAATAACAATGGGAACTGTACACTGCATAATACAGCAGAAATGATGGGAATCGAGCATCAAAAATACCCTTATACGCCAAAAGAAGATCCGTCTTGTGCGGTTGATATGTCTCACCCGTTTTACCGATATGATCCAAACCAATGCATCGCCTGCGGCCAGTGTGTTGAGGTGTGTCAGAACCTTCAAGTCAATGAAACACTCTCTATCGACTGGGAACGCGAACGTCCGCGGGTTATTTGGGATGAAGGAGTTTCAATCAACGAATCTTCTTGTGTCAGCTGCGGCCAATGTGTCACGGTTTGTCCGTGTAATGCACTGATGGAAAAATCAATGCTCGGGCAGGCTGGCTTTATGACAGGCATCAAAGAGGATGTCATGGAGCCTATGATTGACCTCGTGAAAAACGTTGAACCTGGGTACGGCAGCATTTTTGCCATTTCTGAAGTCGAAGCGGCAATGCGTGAAACGAGAACGAAAAAAACCAAAACGGTATGTACGTTCTGCGGCGTCGGCTGTTCCTTTGAAGTATGGACAAAAGGCCGGGATATCTTAAAGATCCAGCCTGTTTCCGATGCTCCGGTTAACGCGATTTCTACATGCGTCAAAGGGAAATTCGGCTGGGATTTCGTTAATTCTGAAGAGCGGATCACAAAGCCTTTAATCCGTAAAAACGGGGCTTTTGTTGAATCATCTTGGGAAGAAGCCCTCGATCTAGTCGCAAGCAGATTAGGTGAAATTAAAGAGACATACGGCAAAGGCTCTGTCGGATTCATTTCTTCTTCTAAAATTACGAATGAAGAAAACTATGTCATCCAAAAATTAGCGCGTCAGGTATTTGAAACAAATAACGTCGATAACTGCTCTCGCTACTGTCAGTCTCCTGCTACAGACGGGTTGTTCCGTACGGTCGGCATGGGCGGTGACGCCGGCACGATTAAAGATATTGCCAAGGCCGGACTCGTCATCATCGTCGGCGCCAATCCGGCTGAAGGACATCCAGTGCTTGCAACACGGGTCAAACGTGCACACAAGCTCCATGGACAAAAATTGATCGTTGCCGACCTGCGGAAAAATGAGATGGCTGAGCGGTCAGATCTGTTCATTAGCCCTAAACAAGGCACAGACCAGGTTTGGCTGATGGCCGTTACAAAATATATGATCGACCAAGGCTGGCATGATCAAGCGTTTATTGATGAGAACGTGAACTACTTTGAAGACTATAAAGAAACACTTAAAACCTATACGCTTGATTATGCAGAACGCATCACAGGCCTCTCAAAAGAAAACATCATTCGAATTGCCGAAATGATTCGTGACGCTGACGGCACTTGTGTTCTTTGGGGAATGGGTGTTACTCAAAACACGGGCGGCTCTGATACGTCAGCAGCGATTTCGAACCTGCTTCTGGCAACAGGCAACTACCGCCGTCCGGGTGCCGGCGCTTATCCACTGCGCGGCCACAATAACGTTCAAGGCGCTTGCGACATGGGGACATTGCCAGGCTGGCTTCCGGGATATCAGCATATTACAGATGACGAAGCACGCGCCAAATTTGAAAAGGCTTATGGTGTGGAGATTGAAGGAAAACCAGGTTTAGACAATATACAAATGCTTCATTCCATTGAAGAAGGCAAGATGAAGGCCATGTACCTTGTTGGTGAAGATATGGCACTGGTTGATTCGAATGCGAACCATGTGCATGATATTTTATCAAGCCTTGATTTCTTCGTGGTTCAGGACATTTTCCTGTCGAGAACGGCTCAATATGCCGATGTCGTCTTGCCTGCCACTCCATCTCTTGAGAAAGATGGAACGTTTACCAATACAGAGCGCCGTGTGCAGCGATTGTATCAAGCGCTTCCGACACTTGGAGACGCGAAACCGGACTGGTGGATTATTCAAGAGGTGGCAAACCGCTTAGGAGCCGGCTGGAACTACAGCCATCCAAGCGACATTTTCTCTGAAATGGCGAGTCTTTCTCCTCTGTTTGGAAAAGCCAGCTATGAGGTGCTTGAAGGCTGGAACACCTTCCTATGGGGCAGCTTCACAGGTGAAAGCACGCCGCTTCTGTATGAAGACGGATTTAATTTCCCAGACAAGAAAGCCCGTTTTGCACTGTCTGATTGGACTGAACCTGCCGCTTTCCCTGAAGAATATGATCTTCACATCAATAACGGCCGGATGCTTGAGCATTTCCATGAAGGAAATATGACAAATAAATCGAAAGGCATTCAATCCAAAGTGCCGAATGTATTCGTCGAAGTATCGCCGGAGCTTGCACAGGAGCGCGGCATTTGTGACGGTTCACTGGTTCGCCTCGTTTCTCCGTTCGGAGCTGTTAAATTAAATGCGCTCATTACTGACCGTGTGCGAAAAAATGAACTCTACCTGCCGATGAACTCGACAGACAAGGATTCAGCGATTAACTTCCTGACAGGGCCTGCGGCTGATAAACGCACGAACACGCCTGCTTACAAACAGACGAAGGTTCGCATGGAGGTGCTTGGAGGCTGCGAAAGCGCACCGCTTCCTAAAACAAATCCGCGTAATAAGAAACGGAATCCGCAAAACGGCGTCGAGGCAGAAAGAAAATGGAACCGTCCGGGTTATGTCCATTTGACTGATTAAATGAAAGGGGGAAATGAAAATGGCCACTCCGATTACAACGATCAAAAAAGAAACAAAAACAGCGGAGCAAATCAAGCTTGAGAAAATCGAGGAGCTGAAGGAGCTGCTGACGGAAAATGAGGATGCCGTCGCGAAAACGATGACGTTAATGAGTGAACTTAATGAGCTTGGCATCTTTGATGCAGCAGCAAGCATGCTGAGAGCGAAAGAAGACATCGCCAAAATTGCGCTTGGCCAGGTATCTCGCGAGCCTGTCACAAACCTCATCAACACGATGATGGCGGCTGGAGGCGCTTTGACAAAGGCTGATCCTGCGTTTACAGGCAAGCTTTTAGAAAGCGTAATGGCGGGAACCGAACAGGCGCAAAGCTTTTTAAAAGAAGACAAGAAAGTCGGCATTCTCGATCTCTTAAAAGCGATGAACGACCCTGATATTAACAGAGCAGTCGGCTTCGGCCTTCAGTTTTTAAAAGGCATGGGAAAAGAGCTGCGGGAAGAATAACAAAAAAACAGTCATCAGTGGGACTGACCCCCGTTTTTGAGACAGGGATCAAAACACCTTTTATACAGCCAAT